>DATAOM010000135.1:0-8139 GCA_036265775.1 Ktedonobacterales bacterium
GACGCAGCCTGCGCTCAACTCGCACAACGTGGCGTCGAGATCGCCGAGCAGCCGCACGACATGCCGTTCGGGCGCGTCTTCACCATCCACGACCCCGCCGGCAATACCATCTACATGCTGCAACCGCGCTAGATGATTGCGCTAGATGATTTCCCAACCGAAACGGAGCCGTCCCATGCCGGCAGCAATTCACACCGTCGCGGGCCGGCTCACGCCCGCCGCCCCCTTCGACTTCGCCCAGACCCTGCGCTTCGCCGAGGACTTCACCCCCGCGCGTGGCGAGCAGCGCATCGCGGAAAACACCCTCACCAAAGCCATCATGGTCCAGGGATGCCCTACCGGCTTTCACGTCGCAAATGTTGGAACCGTTGACGCCCCCGCGCTCGACTATACCCTCTACGGCGCGCTGCCCCTCACGCCCGACCTCATCGCCACCAGCGAGGACCGCCTGCGCTTCTACCTCAGCCTCGACGACGATCTCACCCCCTTCTACCAGATCGCGCGCGCCGACCCCGCCATGGCTCCCATCGTCGAACGCCGCTACGGCCTGCACCAGATCAAGTTCCCAACTCCCTTCGAGAACGCTGCATGGGCTATCCTCACCCAACGCACGCCCATCCCCGTCGCCCGCATCGTCAAGGATCGCCTCACCCAGCGCTACGGCGGCTCCATCCAGATCGAAGGCGAGACACTCTGGGCCTTTCCCGATGCGCAGGCGCTCGCCGCAGCCGATCCCGCCGAACTGGCCGACCTCATCCGCAACGAGCGCAAGACTGCCTATCTCGCCGCCGCAAGTTCCGCCTTCGCAGGCGTAGACGAGCGCTGGCTCCGCTCCGGCGACTATGACGAAGTCGAAGCGTGGCTGCGCGCCATTCCCGGCATCGGCGCCTGGTCGGCGGGGTTCATCCTCATCCGTGGCCTCGGTCGCATCGAGCGCGTCACCGCTAACGAGCCACTGCTGGAGGCCGCCGCCCGCGCCTACGGCGAGCCAATCACCCCCGCGCGCTTCGATGAGCTAACCGCCCGTTACGGAGACACAGCCGGCTACTGGGCCTTCTACCTGCGTTCGGGCGCCTGACACCAATGCCCTCTGGGCATACCGCCAAGCCGAGGCGACGCCCATCATCCGGCGAGAACCGCCTCGATCCACGGCAGATGCTCCGCATAATGCCCATACGTGTCTCCGATGATCTTCACCAGCACAGGACGCTCGTCTGGCCCGTCGGGATCGTCCGGCTGGAAGAACGTGATCGGCTTCGACAAATCCTCATTTGCCAGTGCGCTAATCTTCGCGACAAGCTGGTCATGCGTCTCCTCGAACCGTCGCATGACATCATCCAGTGAGCGATCCTTGTGCTGCTCGGCGATGACAGCATTGAGCGCGTCGGTCGATTCGAGCGCATCATACTCCGCGCGACTCATCCCAAATGCCGTATGGATCGGTTTTCCCTCTAGCAGCGCGATCAGCATGCCCTCCCACGTCGCCAGATGCGCCAGATGATCCTTGACCGCCCACCCACCATCTGGTCCACTCGCCGTCAACTGCGCTGAACTGAGCGGCGCGATGCGCTGATGCAAGATCGCCCATCCGTCCGCAATCCTCGCAAGCAGCTCCTCGGTATTCCGCGGTTGCGTCTCATCCGGTCTCATAGAATCCTGCTCCATGGAATAGCTCTGCCGGTTATGAGTCTGGCGTTCTCTATACTAAAACCCCTGCATCACGCTATCCGTTGCCGAAGCCTGCGCTCCTGGCGCGCTGGTCTGACGCCCTAGACGATGTCGTGGGCGCCAAGATAGAGGACGCGCTCCGCGCTGAGGCGACGCGCCGCCTTGACGACGGGCGCGCGCAGGGTCACAGCACCGGCGAGTCAGAGTAGCCCGTATGCGCCAAGTGGACACCCCAGCGCCGTATTTGCTCAGCTTGTCGCTCGTCTGCAGCAGCGCGCCGATTGCTCCGGTTGATAATCCCAGCCTCGGATCAGAACTGATGACGGGTGTGGGCGCCAGAGGGACCACGGGTGAACGCAAAGACCCGTTCGGGCGTGATGGCGTACACCAGGAGGATGTCCTGCCCATCGGGGAGGAAAAAGCCGCCATCGCGGGCCACGAATTGATAGCGTCCATCCCACTTCGTGGCCCACGCCGTAGCGAGGCGTTCGAGCAGGTCTTGGTCAGTGACCCGCACGGCGTCGCCTTCGACCACGACATCGAGCTCTTGCTCCCAGTCATTGCAGCCTGTCGTCAACGCCACGTGGGGGGAGATGCGAAGGTTGAGCGCTTTTTGTCGGCCTGCCCCGGTCAAGATGTGCAAGGCCCCATCGAGCCACACGGCGACGACGGGCGTGACATGCGGGCGCCCATCGGCGCGCAGCGTCGAGAGCCAAAACACCTGGGCCGTTTCGAGCGCATGACGGGTCGTCTCCCAGTCCGTGGCGACAGGGTCTGGGACGCTGTAGCGTGGATCGATGGTAGTGGTGGGCTCACGCATGGAGTGCGGACTCCTTTCGTTCGTTGCGCGCTGTGGCGCGCACACGTGCAATGACACCGGGCTCCCGGGCGCGTGAGATCCTTACCGGTGATGGAACGCGATGCTGCCGGACGCGTTGAACTCGCAGCCGCTGCGCGCCACTGAACTCCATGGAGCTAGTTGGATGACGCTAGGCGGCAGGCGACATTTACAGCTCGCCAGCGGAGACTTACTCACAGCGTCCTGGAACTTGCGCACTTTTGGTGACGCATCCACAGGCGAGCAGGCAGTAGTAAAGAATGGGAGGCGATACTAGGCGCATGAGCGCATTCGGTTTGGCGCTAAGTGGCAGGGCGGGCAGCAGGCTCTTGCGCGCGCTCTGCTCCGCGCTGACGATGCGCTCCGTGATCCCGCGCAAGGAGCGATCAGCCTCACCACCGAGACGTGAACGGCAGGTGAGTCGTTGCGGGTTAAGACGGCCAGCAAGCCACGCTTCTCCGAAGAATCCAGTGAAGAACCCGGCTAGCGACCGTAGCTGGGCGCGCGCTGGACGTATGCTATAGTGCCAGGGAGCGTTGTTTCGGCGGGGAATGCATAGTAACCCGTTTGCGAAGATCGTTCGGGGCATAGTTGGCGGACGAACAGCGTCTCAACGGCCCTGGGCGCTCACGCCTCCCTAGAAAAGCAGTGTCATGGAGGGCTATCACGGATTCGTCCACCGTGCGAGTTGGATTATCCTCGGTGTGGCGCCCGTCGTTGAGATCATCCTGGTTGTTCGTGCGCCAGGCCGCTCCAAAGCAGAGCGTCTATGCCTATGGCGGCACAGACAGCGCACGGCAATCGTGGAGGATGCGGTGGAGCGTCTGGAGGCACATGGATGACCAGCCCTCCTTCAACCTATCACGTGTTGCTCATCGATGACGACCCCTCGCTTACCGCGCCACTCCAGGAAGCGCTGGAACTTCTCGCTGGCTATGCGGTCACCGTCGCATCAGATGGCGGCGCCGGACTTGAGGCGCTCTGGGCGCGCCGGCCCGACTGTGTAGTCGTTGATATCCGCATGCCAGGGGTGGACGGCTACCAATTGATCCGGGCGGTGCGGGGCGATCCAGAGACGACCGATATTCCATTGGTGGTGCTCAGCGCATTGGCGCAAGAGACGCAGACCCTGGCGGGTTTCCTCTCAGGCGCCGACGCCTATCTGTACAAGCCCATCGATCTGGATGAACTGCTCGCCGCCGTCAAGCAGGCGATTGAACTGACGGCCACCGAGCGCCAGCGCCGTCTGACCGATCTCACCGTCGAGTAACGGGATACGCGACGTGCGAGCGAGGAAGCGAAGCACAAGGCACAGCAGTAGGGGAATTGGGAGGGGGAATCTATGAACCAACCGCGCTCGGCGCCGAGATGGACAGGGCAGGGAGGTCAGCGCGCCGCAGGCCTGCTGAAGCTGCCGCTGTGGCTCATATGGAATGTGGCCGATGCCTTTGCGGGACCATTTCGTAGCGGCGCCGCGAGCGTCGCAGACCTCCCCATTGACCAACTCGACCGCCAGCGGCGGCGCCTCAATCTTCGCCTCATTCTGACCTTTGTGCTGCTGACGCTGCTTCTGGTGGCGCTTCCCATCTCCGTGGCGCGCATGCAGTCTCTCACGATTATTGCGCTCTTTCTCGGACTCATCCTCTTCGCGGCGCTCGGATTGTGGGCCAACCATGCGGGACACACCACCGCCGCCGCCAGCGTATTCACTCTTGCCGTGTTTGCTGGCACGGTCGCCCTCGCGGTAAGCCGGAGCGGCGACAGCACGGGCGTGCTCGTCAGCTACGCGAATCTCGGCGTCTTTCTCCTGATCGCGGGATTGACACTCCCGGCCCCGCTGCTGTGGGCGAGCGCCCTGACGGCGAACGTCCTGACATTAGGCGGCCTTCTCTTTTTTCCTTTCGCCCCCCATCAGCCTGCGGGGATAGCGCCGGAGTATCGTGGGCTTGCCACCGAAATCGTCACGTTTCAACTGCTCATCGCCCTCCTGGCGCAGGTCTATATCAGCAGTTCGCGGGCCAGTTTGCGCGCCTCGGCGCAAGCGTATCAGCAAGAGCGCGCCCTCGCGGCGCTCAAGGACCAGTTCTTGATTGACGCCAATCATGAGTTACGCACGCCCGTCATGGCGTTGAGCAGCAACGTACAACTGCTGGCGAAACTCGGCGAGCGCGCGACCAGCGAGGATCGCGCCCGTCTGCTGGAACGCGCATCACAGGCCGCAACGCGCCTGCAACGCCTCTTGCACAATGTCCTGGACGCTGGCGCGTTAGAGTCTGGCGCGCCACGTATCGAGCCGGCGACGGTCGCGTTGAGCGCGCTTGTCCACGAGACTCTCGAGACCTTTGATCCCGTGGAGGCGGGAGAGCCGGGCCTCACACAACAGGCGGCGCAGGCGCGGTCGGTGACGGTGAGCGTGCCTGCCGATCTCCAGGTGTACGCCGATCCCGCGCGTCTGCGCCAGATACTCGTCAACCTCGTCGCGAACGCCATCAAGTATTCTGAGCCAGGGACACCGCTGGCGATCCGCGCGTCATTGCTTGACACGTCAGCCCAGGGGAACTTGACACGCCGCGGCGCTCCCGCTGAGCGGCTCGCCGTTCAGGTCAGTGTCCAGGATCAGGGGCTGGGCGTACCACCAGCCGAGGCTCAGCAACTCTTCCAGCGCTTCGTGCGCCTGCGGCGCGACATCGCCGGTCCCGTTCGTGGGACCGGGGTGGGGCTGTATGTCACCCGCAGTCTGGTGGAGGCGATGGGAGGGCGCATTTGGGTGGAGAGCGCAGGCGTGCCAGGGAAAGGCTCGACGTTTCACTTCACGCTGCCAGCGGTGGTTGATGCAGACCCTTTCGCCATTCGTGATAACAGTCAGGACGCCGCGACGAGCGCCATGTCTGCCTGACACTGTCAGTCTGCGCGAACCAAAGCTACGCCCTGCGCCGCTGCGTCAGCACGCGAAATCCACCCAGCCCGCGCGGATCGAACAACACCGACGCCGACGCCTCGAAGCTCCGCCGTCGCAACAGATCCGCCTGCCCGCGATCCGTCTGCCGCTCCGTGTCCGCCGCCGGATACAACCGCGCGCCGCGCGCCGCGATCTCCTCGCGCACCCCCAGCCCCTCCAGGAACCCCGCCTGAGTCGTATACCCCGCTACGCACAATCCCGCCGCCGCTCCCGCACGCGCCAGCGCCGAAAAATTCACGTGCGCCGTCAGATCGCGCATTCCCGGCGCCTCCAATGGCCGGTCCAGGAACTGATGCCGCGCGTACACCGCCAGCGTCCCCCGTCGCCGGTCGCGTGTATACAGCCGCCGCGCCGTCGCCCCATAGTCCACCGTCAGCAAAAAGCCCCGCGCCAGCCGGCTCGCCATCTCACGCAGTTCCTGTCCTGCCGCCAGGCAGACCTCCGCGCGCCAGCCATCCCCATACTCCCGCCATGGGATACGGTACTCGTCCAGATACCATGCCACCGCATCCGACGACGGCGCGCCTAACTCCTCCGCCAGCGCGCCCGTCTGTGGATCAGCCGCGACGTAGACCTCCAGCAACTCGCCCCGGCGCGCCTCCACGACATGAACTGGCAGCGCGTCGAACAACTCGTTCGAGACCACACAGCCAACAAACGGCTCCGACGTCGCCTCATCCCAGGATGCCGCCCAGCGCACAGCCCCATCGGGCGCGTTCAGTCGCGCTAGCTCACGCGCGATCCGCTCCTGCCGCGCCGCCCGCAACGCCGATCCCTCCGGCGCCCGGTCCAGCAACACGTAGCGTAGCGCCTCCGCCCATTCTTGGTCCTCGTTCAGCGCATAGCCCCACACATCCCGCGCCAGTAGCCCGCGTCCCCCGCCCGGCTCCACGATGGTGAACGGATCTGGCCGCCGCAGCGACTCCCACATCCGCCGCAACCGCCGCGCCATCGCCCAGCCCCACAGTGGCGAGACATCCCCGCTCGTGAAATAATCCCCGCTCCAGCCCAGCGGCTCGCGTCCCTCCGCCCCGCCCGCGTAGTAGCCCAGCGTCGGATGGTACAGCGCCAGCTCCATATAGCGCACGAACGTCATCGGCCCGCGCGCGCGTATCTCCTCGCGGATGACCTCGTCTAGCTCGTTCATGATGTCAGCCATGATGTCAGCCCCTGGCTCCCCTGAGAGGGAAGGGGTTGGGGGAGAGGCCCATCTCCTAGACTTTCACTACCCGGCGGGGTGTGAAGCGCAGAATCACGAGGTCCTTACTGGCCCACCCAGCGATCCACTCAGCCAGATCCTTCTCTGCGACCTCGCGCGGCTCGTAACGATAGGTGATCTCCCGAAGCCACTGATACGCAACGTCGTCCTCGAGGGCGAACTCGCCCTTGAGCAGATACCCCTCGCTGCCATATGGGTCGCCGCCGATGGTGAGCGCGCCCTTCGGATTCGCCTGGATATAGGTGATCTTGCGTGTGTTGCGCGAGCTGAAGAACACCACCTCCTCGCCATCACGGGCGAACCAGATCGGGATCGTATGCGGGTAGCCCTCGTCATCAATGACTGAGATACGGCCAATCAGTGGTTGATCCAGCAACGCGCGCACTGCCTCGCTCAGTATCATGCGTCTTGTTCTCCTTCAATACATCTCACAATGCATCTCAATTTTACGGCGCTCCAGAGGACCAGAACACCACTCACGCCAGACCAGGCGCCGGACCACCTGTGGCGGAGGCGGCAGCGCGCCGAGCCGCACACGCCGCCAGCCTTCGCTTCGTCCCTGGCGACTAGCGCTCCTCTGGCGCGTCGTCTGCCTCGAAGTGACAGAACAGACAGCGCCAGCGCCCGTCCGGCTGAGCAATGAGCGATCTCCCCTCGCACTGCGGGCAGCGCGCCTTCTGCGTGGGGTCCACGACCCAGGCCGCGTTCCCCAGCGGATCATCCTGCTCATTCAGGTCGCGCGGCTCCACAATCGCGTCCACATACCCAAGTGTCCGAAGCACGGCCTTCACCGTGAGACATTCATTACCAGCGGCAATGGTTCGCGCGCCCCCTGGTTGCGCCACCGGAACACGCTTCCACTCGTCGCGTGGTGTCAGCTTCACGTAGATCACATGATGCATCATCTCTGCTCTCCCTACGTAGCCGCCTCCAGAACGAGCGCCGCTTGACGATCATCTTACACTGCCAGTTCCTATGCTTGCGGCGCTGCGCTGACGGCGCTCAGTCAGACAGCGTGGAGGCGCACCGGATGCCATGGTACACTGGTGGCCTATGAGCGAGCGGATACCTCGCCGGAAGGTGGCGTCATGCGTGGCGAGAACGAGTCTGCGTCAGGTGACCAGAGCGATGCGGACGGCGCGTCTTTCGAGGATGTGCGCATCGAACTGGTCCTGCCACGTGGACGGGACGCCACCCGTCCCACTGGCAGCGCATCGGTCGCTGCATCAGTCCCCAGCAGGACGAAGCGCCTCTCCGTGCGCGGCAAGTTGGCGCGCGCGCTCATCGTGGCGCTGGCGGTGATCGTCTCGCTCGCCGTGCTGGCTCTGCGTTCGACCCTCCCCATGCCGCCACAGATCGCGCGGCTGCTGACCCCTGAGCCGACGCGCACTCCCACGCCGGGGCAATTCTCCACCGGCGCGTTTGAGGTCGTTCCCCTGCCGGCGCTCTCCGGCG
>DATAOM010000136.1:0-5945 GCA_036265775.1 Ktedonobacterales bacterium
AAGTCAATATCAACCGGCTCCGGCGCAAGATCGAAGACGACCACACCCATCCCCGCTACCTCCTCACCAAAGTCGGCGTCGGCTATCTGCTGGCGAATCCGCTAGGTTAGGCCGCAAGCGTGCGTCCGCCACTCGTGAGCGGCGCGTGACGCATGTCGCTCCCTATTGTGATCTCCCTGTGATGATGAGGCCTCATGCTTGTCCTGGTGGGGCCAGACGCCTCACCGCAAAACGAGTGTGATTCATCATGAGGAGCACATAGGTATGGCGATCTCCGACCAGACACGTCCGCCGCTCAAAGAAGAGCTGGCGCCTTCGTCCGCATCTCCTGTAGCATCTCCTGCAGAGGAGCTGGCGCCATCCTCCGCGCCTCTGCGCAATGACTGGTCTAGCCTGGGTAAATGGCTCCAGGCCACTTGGCGCCGCTTCACTTCCTGGATCAGAGTGGATGGCGCGTCATGGAAGCGACGGTTGCTCAGCCCGCTTGGGATTGGCGCTGTCGCCGCGTTAGTGACGCTAGGCCTAATAGCGTACGCCCTGTTTGGCGTTGGCTCCAGCCCGTCGGCCGCGGCGAGCAATGGGTCGCATCAAATGGGCGGCATGTCCACCTCGACCAGCAACGCGCCGAACGCCACCGCGCAGTACGGAAATCAGCCGGCGAAGTATGTCACTGACTCCGACGGCGCGAAGCACTTCACGATGACGGCTAAACAGGTTATGTGGGAGGTCACCAAGGGCCATCGTGTGCTCGCCTGGACCTTCGACGGCATGGTTCCTGGCCCGCAGATTCGTGTGACGGCGGGCGACCACGTGCGCGTGACGATCAACAACCAGTTTCCCGAGCCGACCACGGTCCACTTCCACGGATTGCAGATTCCCTCGAAGGCTGACGGCGTGCCAGGTGTGGGACAGGACCCCATCGCGCCAGGCAAGAGCTATACCTATGATTTCACGGTCGTAGATTCCGACGCTGGCACACACTGGTATCACAGCCACTACGACGACCTGCGCCAGGTGTCTGGCGGCTTCTATGGTGCCTTCGTCGTAGACCCGCGTCCTGGCAGTGAGCAGGCGAAACAGAACGTCTCTGCGGACCAGGAGACAACGGTCTTCATCAGCGAGTTGGGCGGCTACTTCGTGATGAACGGCAAGTCTTTCCCAGACACGCAGACGATTGACGTCAAGCACGGCCAAGTAACGAAGATGCGGCTCATCAACTCAGGCGAGATGCTGCATCCGATGCACCTGCATGGCCATTACTTCACTGTCGTCGCCGAAGGCGGCCACACGCTTGGCTCGCCCATTGATAAGGACACCTTGACGCTGGCTCCCGGCGAGACCTACGACGTGACGTTCACCGCCTGGGGGCAGGTCGGGGACGTCTATCCTTTCCACTGCCACATCCTCTCGCACGTGATGAATCCTGGGCAGAGCATGGACGAGATGGGCGGTTTGATCATGCTGGTCCGCTACGTCTGATGCAATAGCGATGCGCCGCCTGCGCGAGAGAAGGAGGTCATTCATGCCTAACCCGCATACCAGCCAGACGCATGACCTGGATCAAGACGAGTGGCCGATGTCCGATGACGCGCTGCGGCTGACGCACAACCTCACCTTACGCGACGGGAACGTCGTGCGTGTCCGGGCGATCCGCGCCGACGACACAACGCGGTTACGGGCGTTTCACGCGCATCTGTCGCTGGAGTCCATCATCTGGCGCTTCTTCCGCAGCGTGCCAAGCCTTTCCGACGAGCAGGCGCGTCAGTTCACCCATGTGGACTACCGCGACCGTATGGCGCTTATCGCCACACGTGGTGACGGCGCCGCAGAGGAGATTCTGGCGGTCGTGCGCTACGACCGGATGGCGGGAGAACGACAAGCGGAGGTCGCCATCGTCGTGCAAGACGCCTGGCAGGGGCATGGCCTTGCCACCGCGTTGCTGCACGAGCTGGCGGCGTATGCGCGCGCGCATGGCGTCGAGCGCTTCATCGCGCTGACGATGGGAATCAACGTCCGTATGCTGGATGTTTTGCGCAATTGTGGCTTCCCCTGTCGCACACGCTACGATGGTGGTGACATCCTCGCTACACTGGACATCACTGCTCCGCCACGCTTCCCGCCCTGGGCGCCTGCTCCCGGATGCATAGCGGCGCGCTAGCTGCCTGGCGCTAAGGGCAGTGTGAACCAGAAGGTTGTGCCCTTGCCCTGTGTCGAACGCGC
The DNA here is from genome assembly GCA_036265775.1 of Ktedonobacterales bacterium. GTDB lineage: Bacteria > Chloroflexota > Ktedonobacteria > Ktedonobacterales > JADMIN01 > DASWAC01. Next base: position 2,221 of record DATAOM010000136.1, read on the forward strand.
GCCGATACGCCCTCCATGCCGCTCGATGAATTGGCGGCACAGATACAGACTGAGACCTGTTCCCGCCATCCCTGCCGCGTTCTCCTGTCCACCGAAGCGGCTGAAGAGCCGCTTGCGGCTTGCTGGCGGGATGCCTATGCCATGATCACGTACCTCGATCAGGGCCTCCTGGCGTGGGTCCCCAGCGCGCGCTCTGCGACGGCGCAGCACAATCTCTATTTCGCCGCCCTCCGGGCTATACTTCATCGCATTGGCGAGCAGGCGGAGGATCGTCTGCTCGATGCGCCGCGCGTCAATGGAAGCCACCAGTGGCTGGGCCAACGCGCGCACTTTCACTGGATGGCTAGCTTCCGTGCGCTGACGTCGCGCCACGACCCGTCTTACCAGGCCCACGAGATCATGTGGCTCCCGCCTCACCTCGAGGCTCCCCGCCTGGATATAGGTGACATCGAGCAACGCCGTGGCGAGCGTCTCGAGGCGCTCTGTCGCGTGTCCGATCTCCTCGATGGCTTCATCCTGCCAGTCTGCCAGTGGTGGGCCATTGCCACGCGCGGTTTGTATTACGAGCATGTCCACGTACCCACGGAGTGCGGCAAGCGGGGTGCGCAGGGCATGGGCCGCGTTTTCGATGAACTCTTCCTGTATGCGTTCCGCCTCTCGGCGTTCGCTGATGTCGCGGATCGCCGCCACGACCTGCGTGTGCCCATCCAGTTCGAGCGGGCCGAGGCTGATCTCCAGGGGAACCTCGCTCCTGTCCTTACGTTTCCCAACTAACTCAAGGCCTGATCCCATCGGGCGCGCCCTGGGGTAATCCAGATAGCGCGCGACTAGTGACCGATGCCGCTCCCAGAAGCGCTCTGGCAGCAGGAGGTTCAGCGGCTGGCCCAGCGTCTCGTCCGCAGAGTACCCGAAGAGGGCCTCGGCCTGGAGGTTGATCATGCTGATCCGGCCGGTGTCGTCAACGATCACGATGGCGTCGGCCATGGCATTCACAAACTGGCGCAGGTCCTGCTGGCGCAAAACCAGGGGCGCTGAGGCGGCTTGCGCCTGCGTGGAACAATGGAGAGATTGTGTCATGGCGTTTGCCTCGCAGGATGCGGTTGAGAATGAAGGCCTGAGAGTAGACGTTGGCGCTGTGAATATGTCAGCGCAGCGTCGCATATATCATGCAGATATCATGGCCGTCGCGCCTCACATCCACATCACAATCGTCGCGTTCATGTAGCGATCGAGGTCACAGCCTCTCAGCGCAGGCGTCAGGAGCATCGCATACTAGCCTTGAGGACGCCTTTGTTACCGAATAATCTGCTCTTGCGCCCACCAATAACATTTCACAACCGTTCTAGTCATGCGCTCTGGCGTGGCGGATGTGTAGCTTGCGGGAGATGCTATCGTGTGGGACACTCTGTTTCGGGCAGGCAAATGAAATGATTGCAAAGGCATAGGTTAGGGCATAGCTTGTGGCGCATGATCCTCCTCCTCGTAAGCAAACGCGCCGCACGTCAGAGGCGACTGCGACGACCCAACGACCGCGCGCGACACGTGCGCGACCAGGCGCCCAGCGGCTAGAAACCTCTAGCGCGACTGCCGCCGGTGAGCGGTACCGCGACATCATCGAACTCGCGCCGGACGCCCTGCTCACGGTGGATAGCGACGGGCGCATCACGCTCGTCAACGAGCAGACAGAGCGCATGTTTGGCTATGTGCGCGAGGAGCTATTGGGTCAGCCCATCGAAACGTTGATTCCGGAGCGGAGTCGCGCCGGCCACCGCCGTCTACGCGCTGGCTATATGGCGGAGCCGCACACGCGCCCGATGGGCATGGACCTGCCGCTCTTTGGCAGGCGACGAGATGGCTCCGAGTTTCCCGTCGAGATCGGTCTGAGTCCACTGGGCGCAGGCTCGGAGTTCGCCGTCGTCGCCATCGTGCGCGACATCACCGAGCGGCGGCGGATCGAAGCCGAGCGCGCAGCGGCGGAGGCGGCGAATCAAGAGTTGCGCAAGCTGCAAACCATTACGGAGTCCGGTCTGCATACTGGCGTGCTCCAGGTGGAGATGGATGATCTGCTGCCAGCGCTGCTGGCGCGGATACGCCAGGTCATGGTGGTTGACAACGCGGCGCTCCTGCTGGCGGCGCCTGGAGAAGAGACGCTGACATTGGCGCTGGCGCAAGGCGCTGAGGAGCGGCTCACCGGCCAGGTGCGTATCCCGTTCGGAGAAGGCGTGGCCGGACGCATCGCCGCGACGCGCGCGCCGCTCATTGTGGATGATCTGCGGACGGTCGAGGTCGTCAATCCCCTGCTGCACGAGAAGTTCCGGTCGCTGGCAGGGGCGCCGCTGCTTGTGGATACGCGGCTCATCGGCGTGCTGCACGTCGCCAGCGTCACCGCGCGGCGCTTCACCGACACAGACATCCGCCTGCTCCAACTCGTCGCGCAGCGTGTCGCCTCGCTCATCGAACAGGCGCGCCTCTACGCCGAGGAGCAGACCAGCAGGCGCGAGGCCGAGATGGCGCGGGTCAACGCGGAGGCGTCGCGCGAGCTGAGCCAGCGGCTCGACGAGTTCGTGAGCGTCGCGTCACACGATATCCGTACTCCGGTCGCCGTCATCAGGGGAAACATACAGCAGGCGCAGCGGGAGTTTGATCAACTGCTTACGAACGAGGCGCTGGACATAGCGCATGATGACATGCGCGCCGTGCGCGAGAGTCTGACGGAGGCGGGAGCGGGCGCCGACCGGCTGACGCGGCTGGTAGACATGCTGTTCGATATCGTGCGCGCGCGGAACGGCAAACTGGAACTCCAGATGGCGTTGTGCGACCTCGCCGAAATCGTCAGCGCGACGGTAGAGGCGCAACGCATCGCGACGCCAAGCCGCGCGCTCCGGCTGGAATTACCTGAGGAGCGCCCAGTCCGGGTCTATGCGGACGCGGACCGGCTGGGGCAGGTCTTGAACAACTACCTGTCGAATGCGATCAAGTATTCGCCTGATACGAGCGTCATCACCACACGCCTTGAAGTCTACGGAAACAAGGCGATCGTCTCGGTGCAGGACGAAGGGCCAGGTCTGCCCTGGACGGAGCAAAGCCGAGTGTGGGAGATGTTTCATCGCGCGCCAGGCGTCAACGTTCAGAGCGCCACCGCAAAGGCCGCGAGCCTCGGCCTGGGCTTGCATGTCTGCAAGCAGATCATCGAGCTGCATCATGGGCAGGTCGGTGTCGAGAGCGTCGAGGGGCAAGGCTCGACGTTTTGGTTCTCGCTCGCCCTGTCCGCCGACGCCCAGCCATGACTGGCGCCAGACGGCTTACCAGTAATGCTGATTGTGTCCTCTCATCGCTCACGCAGAAGCCGCTGGCGAGAGCCAGCGGCTATGCGGTGTCGTGGATCGAAGCGTTGCGAACTGCTAGCGGATGGCCGCGGTAGGAATGGGCTGCTCTACGGCAGCGACCACATCCTGACCGCGCCGTGCCTCAATGATCTCGAAGATCAGCGCGCCCAGGACCACCAGCCCCGCCAGCCCCAGACCGAAGGTGGCGTAGAAGGCGATCTGACCGAAGACCGAGAACGCATAGGCTTCGTTGAGCAGCCCCTTGAGCGTCTCGCCCTTGAAGAGCGTGTCGGCGGTTCCTTGCTCCTTCGCCGCTTGCGCCGTCAGGTCGGCCTTGATCGTCGGATCCGTCGCCGCTGCGGCCGCCGCCCGATCGGCAATCGCCTTGCCGCTCCAGTA
>DATAOM010000137.1:0-1591 GCA_036265775.1 Ktedonobacterales bacterium
TGCTTCATCGTAGACGACGACCTGCTGATCGGCCAGCGGTGGCTGACGGAGGATGTCCCGGAGGAAGGCGATCCCGTTCTGGCGCTAGCTGAGTGCTATGTCGAGCGTTCGGCCGCCAGCCCGGTGCAGTATGACGCGCGCAAGCCCAAGGAAGAGGTGCTCTTACGCATGATGCGCGAGGCGCTCGCCGAGGCGGCCATCATCGCCGCCGCCAAGTTCTGCGAGCCTGGCCTGGATGATCAGCTTGCCCTCTCGCACCGCCTCGACGCCGAGAAGATTCCCTATCTGGTGCTCGAGTTCGAGGAGAAGATGACCAGTTTCGAGCAGATGGCGATGCAGGTCGAGACGTTCGCCGAATCACTGCTCTTCGAGGAGGAGGTTCCTGATGGACAGTCCCGCCATCGCCAGCGCCGTTGACGCGCGTACCGCGGGCCAGCGTCTGGTCAACCGCTGGCTGGCGAACGTTGATAGCGCCGCCGAGCGTGGTCAGCCGGTCGCCTATGTCTTCGTGATGGGCAGCGCGCTTGAGATTCTACGCGCCTTCGGCTTCGAGCTGGTCTTCCCGGAGATCAACTCGCTGCAGACCGGCGTGCGCAAAGCCGCGCCAGAGTTCCTTGCCCGCGCCGAAGATTTCGGCTTTTCGCCGGATGTGTGTAGCTACGTCAAGGCGGACGTCGGCCTGATGCTGAACAATCTGCAGCACCCCTCGGGCACGCGGATGCCCAAACCCGACCTGGCGATTGCCTCCAGCATGTGCAATGTCTACATCAAGTGGGCGGAAATCTGGGAGCGCTTCTTTGGCACGCCCGCCTTCGTGCTGGACATCCCCGGCAAACGCTTCGCCGCGTGGCAGCCGATTCCCGGTACGTCTCAGTATGAGGCGGATAAGCGCTGGGTGCAGGGACAGCTTGGCGACCTGATCGCGCGCTGTGAAGAGATCACCGGGATGCGCTTTGATCCAGACCGGCTGGCGGAGGTAGAGGCCAACGTCAACGAGATGATTCGCCTCTGGGTCGAGGTGCTCGCCTTTAATCAACGCCGACCCGCGCCCTACAACTCGATGCTCGATGGGCTGACCTATATAGGCGTGCTCAATGCCTGGCGCGGCACGCCAGAAGGCGTCGCGTACATGCGGCTGCTGCGCGATGAGGTCGCCGCCAGGGTCGCGCGCGGTGAGGGACGCGTGGCCGATGAGCGCTTCCGTCTGATCTTTAGTGGGACACCCTGCTACGTCAATATGCGCCGCCTGGTCGAGCTATTCGAGACGCACGGCGGCGTGTTCGCCGCGTCCGACTACCTGACCTACGCCGCTGGCGGACTCGATACCTCGGGTCTGTTCTACGATACGTCGCGCCCGCTCGAAAGTCTGGCCGAGGTGACGACACTCGCTTCACAGGTGGGCCTTTCCAATCACTTCTTCTCGCACCACACGCTCGCCCAGCAGGTCAGGGACTACTCCGCGGACGGCATCGTCTACCACGGCATCAAGAGTTGCCGCACCGTCGCCACGAGCATGGCGGACAACCGCGAGTACGTTACGCGGCGCTACGGCCTGCCGACGCTCTACATCGAGTCCGACCTGATTGACCCG
>DATAOM010000138.1:0-3313 GCA_036265775.1 Ktedonobacterales bacterium
ACGACTGGCGGCGCACGCCGGCCACCGAGCGCGTCCAGTATCTCTTCACGCTCAAGAACCTGCTGGAAGAACACTTCGACGAGATCGCCCGGCTGACGACGCAGGAGTGCGGCAAGACTCTGGCGGAGTCGCAGGGCGAACTGCGGCGCGGCATCGAGAACGTCGAGGTGGCCTGTGGCATCCCCTCGCTGATGATGGGCTACAACGCCGAAGACATCGCACGTGGGATTGACGAGCACATGCTGCGCCAGCCGCTCGGCGTCGTCGCGGCCATCACGCCATTCAACTTTCCCGGCATGATCCCGCTCTGGTTCCTGCCCTACGCCATCGCCTGCGGCAACTGCTTCATCCTCAAGCCATCCGAGAAAGTGCCGACGACGATGGCGCGCGTCTTCGAGCTGATTGACCAGTTACATCTACCCAAAGGTGTCGTCAGCATGGTCAATGGCGGGCGCGAGACGGTGGATGCGCTGCTCGATCATCCGCTGGTGCGCGCCATCTCCTTCGTCGGCTCGTCGCCGGTCGCCCGCTACGTCTACGGACGCGCCGCCGCCAACGGCAAACGCGCGCAGTGCCAGGGCGGCGCCAAGAATCCGGTCATTATCCTGCCCGACGCCGATATGGAGATGACCTCCACCATTGTCGCCGACTCCTCGTTTGGCTGCGCGGGCCAGCGCTGCCTCGCCTCCTCGGTCGCCATCACCGTCGGCGAGGCGGCTGACCCCTTCCGCGAGCGGATGGCCGCCGCCGCCAGCGAGCGTCGCGTGGGCTATGGGTTGGACGCCGAGACGCAGATGGGGCCGGTGATTACCGTCGAGAGCCAGCGGCGCATCGAGTCGCTGATCGCCCAGGGCGAGCGCGAGGGCGCGACGGTGGTGGTGGATGGCCGGAACCCGAAGGTCGCTGGCTACGACCGCGGCAACTTCATCCGCCCGACGCTGCTCGAAGGCGTCAGACCGGAGAGCGAGCTGGCGCGCACGGAGATATTCGGCCCGGTGCTGAGCCTGATGCGCGTCGCGACGATTGACGACGCCATCGCGCTGGTCAACGCCTCGCCCTTCGGCAACATGGCGTGCCTCTTCACCAGCAGCGGCGCGGCGGCGCGCAAGTTCCGTTACGAGGCGCGCGCGGGCAATATCGGTATCAACGTCGGGGTGGCCGCGCCGATGGCGTTCTTCCCATTCACCGGCTGGAAGGACAGCTTCTTCGGCGACATGCACGCGCAGGGCCGCGACGCCGTTGAGTTCTACACCGACAAGAAGGTGGTCGTCGAGCGCTGGCCGAAGGAGTGGTCGCGCACGTTCTAGGCGCGGCCGGGAAAAATAACAGGATGCTGGAGATACACTCCGGCATCCTCGCAATAATGTGTCTGGTGGAATGATACCTGCTTCCCGGCCTCACAGAAAGATGCGGTCAAGGTGCCTGAAGCTATCAGTAGTCAGTGTCAGTAGAGACGTCAGGTTCCGTGACTTCTGCCATGAGATGGCTCTTGTCGCTGCAGTCGTCTGCGTCACGCAGACCACTCAAACGCACAATGTCCGCGCTCACGATGTCGGCCAGCGCCTCAGCCGCAAGCGCCACACGTTCTATCTCTTGCGCCGCCTGCTCGACAGTCACGTCTCCGCTCACGACATCCTCAACGATGGGGATATACGCTTCCGTCGCAACGAGGCCGTTCGCAAAGTGCGAGGCCATACGTTCAAGGGTCAACGCAGACGTTCGCACGTCAATCTGCGACCGATAGGCAATCCGGCCCTGCCAGATGTCGAAGTCGAATGACCCGGCAGAGCATTGCGAATTCACAACGTGAAGGAGCGAGCCAACGCTCGGTCGCTTCTCGGGATCGACCCAAATCCGCGCCATCGTGTGGACGAGCGCCTGTCGCTGGTCTTCGCGCACATCCACGATGAACATGGAACAAGACGGCATGTCTGGCAAGGGCGCCACCAGATGCCGAGGACTGTCGGTCAGATAGAATGTCCAGGGCGCGTAGGCCAGTACCTCGATGACTGCGCGCATAAATCGGCCCATGAAACCGCTCCTTCCCCCTCACACCAACTGGCGCCCAGGCGCCCGCCAATCTCACGAAAAAGGTCGCGCCGCCAGACAGCCGCGCAATCATCCCAGCATGTCTGGTCATAGCTGCTCTGACCGCATCCACCATCTGCCGCGCCTTCTTATCAAGAGAACGCCACTAGCCGCATATTTTGTTACCAAGCAGCAGGCAAAAACGAAAAATTGCCCCTGATACCCCTGATGGCGAACAGATTGTCAGCCTGACGCGTAAAGGTGTCACAAAACGTCCTCCTCCTGGCTTATCTAGCGGTAGGAGCTATGGGCATCCTGGACTCGGTGGTAACCAGGTCGCGCCATGCTTCATGCGGAGGCAGAATGAATGGACGACGATCCTGGCGGCGCAGGGTTATCTCTGGCCCTCGACCCTGCTCAACTAGCGGCGTTCAATGGTCACGTCGAAACTTTGAGATCAGGATTGATGCGCTATGCGGGCGCCTGTCTGACGAGATCGGGCATGATCCGAGATCCAGATGACGTTGCATATGATTGTGTTCAGGAGGCGTTCATTCGTCTCGAGAAGCTCATGCGCCTGGGGAAGAGGCCGTTTGTGCCGGACAGCGGCCCGCATGACGTGCGGCGCTGGCTCTACCGGGCAACTTGGTACCGCGTAAGAACCGAAATCAGGAACGTGAAGCGGCGCCCTCAGACGTCGCTTGAAGACCTGTGCGATGCTCAAGGATTCGACGTGGGGGACGCGGGATTTGAAGAAATCCTGGTGAGCAATACCCGCTTTGATGAACTCCTGGCGCAGGTGAATCCGGTCGAACAAGAGATTCTTCGGCTCTGCATAAGAGAGGGGTTTGATAATGAGAAGATCGCCGCGCTTCTTCGGAAGAATCCTGGCGCGGTAAGACAGACGAAGCTACGGGCGCTCCGCAAGGTCGAGAAGGTCTTGTTTAAGGATGACGCTGACGGAGTTATCGCAGCACGAGCGCGCCGTAGCGCACGCTCGCGCAGAATACACGGGAAGAGGACAACGACATGACCAGTTCATCTGGAAGGCGCGAGGAGGATCGGGAGGAGACGGCCTCGCTGTGCCCGGTCATTCGCGAATTTCTGCCTTCGATGGCGCTTCAGGAACTTCGCCCCGCTCGGGCGCGCGCGGTACACCTTCACCTGATGAAGTGCAAGGCATGCCGCGCGAAACTGGCGCAGTATGAAGCGGTTACGGAGTTGTTGCGGGCGCGCTGGAAGGGTGGCGCTCACGACACCGGACAGCCAAATCCCGTTGCGCGCC
>DATAOM010000139.1:0-10231 GCA_036265775.1 Ktedonobacterales bacterium
GCCCAGCGCGCCATTGGCCTCTACCTCGGCTACCCACAACTCGCAGCCATCCCACGGCATGTTCGGATGGTTCCAGGTGAGCCAGCAGAGCCGCCCGCCGTCTGGGCTAAGTCGTGGCGTCGAGTAGAAATCATTCCCACTGACGAGAACTGTGCCGCCGTCATTGTTCGCGCCATCCGGCCGCAGACTTACCAGCGTGTTGATCGCCTCGCGGTCGCTCACGCTGTGATCTTCGCGCACGCACAGCAGCCGCTTGCGCCGCTCGTCCACGACGAAATCGCCATAGCGCATGGCATTCTCTGGGGTGATTGGCTCCGGTTCAGCGCCGGGCGTCACGCGGTAGATGCGCTGATCGGCGAAGTTGGCGAAATAGACCGTGTCGCCATGGACCGCGTAACTCCGCCCGCCGTACTCGTGGACGCGCGTGCGAGCATTGAAGGGCTGCGGCGTGATATCGGCGGTTTTGCCCTGCGCGTCGCGGCGCACGATGACGCTGCGCCCACCCTCGCCAGGACGTAACTCCACCCAGTACGTCACATCGCCATCCAGCGTGATCTGCTCCAGCCCGACGGCGTTGGCGACCAGCGATTCCGCCGTGATCGGCGACTTCCAGGAACCATACGGCGCAACGGTTCGCGCGCGACGGACGTGTGCAGGCACGATGGTCATCCTTTCAGGGGTACAACGCTCTCCATCAAAGTGTATCACCTTCGTTTCCAGCGTCTTTGTGCGGGGGGAACACCGAGTCAACTCAGCGGTGAGCTATGTAGGTCGAGCGCTTCCTGATACACTGGCAAAGGGTATTATGATAGGGTGGGAAGGGTTGGACGGGTGGAAGAGAGCGGCGAGCAGAAGCGGATGGGCGCGTCTGAAGACGATGCTGGCGCCGGGGAGCAGGCTGGCGAGACGTTTGCGTCAGACAGCGCCGTGGGCGGCCCTGCTGGGGAGGATGCGCTCCACACACGATCCACCGATCTCTCGCTGATTGCGGTCGGCGGCGCGGCTGAAGTCCCCACAGCGCTGTCAGAGTCTCGCCGTCGATCTCGTTCCCGCCTCAGGATCGTGTTTCCGCGCGGCCGGATGGCACTGCTCTGGCCGCTCGCGGCGGCGCTGCTGATCGCTGGCGTCATTCTCACTGGGCTTGGCGCGCAGGGGCGCAGCATTGTTGATCTGCTAAACGCGCCATTCTCCACCGCCGCTACACACACAACGGCCACCCACGCGCCAACAGCCACATTGGGCGCCGCACCTATCGTAGGAACGCCGACGCCACAGATCCGCTATACCCGTGATCGCATGCGCGATTTGAACGCAGCGATGGGATGCGCGGACGGCAAGCCACCATCCTTGACGAAGCCGATCTACACGAGCAAGGGTTTCGCCCCCGGCGTACCTGCGCCCAACGAGGTCGCTTTGACCTTCGACGACGGGCCGACACCCTACACGACACCGCCGATCCTCGACTATCTGGAGCAGAACCATATCCCCGCCACGTTCTTCGTCGAGGGGCTGTATGCGCGTGTCTGGCCGTATCTGGTGCAGCGCGAGTGGAACGATGGCTTCGCCATTGGCATGCACAGTTGGGACCATCCCGTGCTGACCATTCTGCCCGACGGCCAGATGCCCCACCAGTTTGGCGACTCGCTCAATTCCATCCATGGGGCGATCGGGAAGGACGCCTGTATCTGGTTCTGGCGTCCACCGTATGGCTCATATGATCCGCGCATTCTCGGCGTCGCCAAATCCTACGGGCTAACGACGATCTTGTGGGATGACGACTCGGTGGACTACTCGCGTCCTGGACCGGACCATATCGCGGCGACGGTGCTGTCCGAGGCGCATCCAGGCGCGGTGATTCTCATGCACGATGGGCCGGCGCGGCGCGAGCAGACGCTGGCGGCGTTACCTATCATCCTGGCGGGACTCAAGGCGCGCGGACTGAAGCCGGTGACGCTGCCACAGTTGCTGATGGACAGCCAGTATCCCGGTGTGGACACCACACAGCCATCCTGGCGCGACAAGCCTGACATCCCGATTTCCTGAGCCGATAGCAGTTAGACAGTCGCGCGGATGTAGACGGCCGTGCCAATAGGCGTCCAGGCGTAGAGGCGCTCGGCGCTGGCGATGGTCATGCCGACGCAGCCGTGTGACCCCGTCTCCCAAGTGCCATTGGGCAGCTTGTGGGGTGTGTTGCTGCCTGGCCCAAACCAGGAGTGCCACCAGGCGTCATGCAGGTAATAGCCATCTTCGCGGAACTTCATCGCATAGTTGATGTGCGTTGGCGCGTACCAGTAGGGTGATCCCTGTGGCCAGGGTGAGTTGAAGACCTCTGGATAGCCGTCGCCATCATGCTCGACGCATTGCGCATTGTGGGCCGCCGTCGGCGCGGTATTGCTCACCCAGCGCTTGTCCGAGCAATCCTTCTTGAAGACGTGAAACACGCCCGTCGGCGTCGGCAGCTCTGGCCGCCCCGTCTCGACGGTGAAGGTAAAGGCGAGTGCGCCATCCTCGTAGGCGTAGAGTTGCTGGCGCGAGAGACTGACGAGGATGACCTTGCCGGTCACCTCCGGCGCGGCGGGAATACCGGCGGGGCGTGGGGTCGGCGTGCGCGTGGGCGCGAGCGTCGGCTGCAGCGTCGCGGTGGGTTCAGGAGCCGTCGTCGGCGTCGGAATCTGATCCTGCGCGCTGGCGTCGGACGTGTTGGTCGCCTGTGGCTGCGTCCCACCGAGCGAGACGCTCGCCGAGCAGGCCGTCACCAGCAGCGAGGTCAGCAGCACGGCGCCGATCAGCATGATCCGCAGCGCCTGGACTTTCCTGTATCGTGGCGCCCGCATCGCCAGCCTCCCTGCCTGTTTCTTTGCGCTGTATTAGGCGCGCCGGGCGAAAAATCTCTCCCTGTAAAATAAGATGCATGAAGGGGGCGAAAGTTGACACGTGGCAGGCGAAGGTCACGAAATTGGGTAGTGGGGATTGGTTTTCAGGCTCATAAACACACCAACGCGCATCTCTGGCCCTGATATGTCAGGGAAAACCAGCGATGCGCGCGGCAATGGTATCGTGTCCTGCGACTCGATACGCAGCGCGCTCCGCGACTGGGATGAGGAACGCGCTACGCTGCATTCAGACGAGTCGCATCCTGCGCGAGCCACGTAGCAGCCGTCTTACTCGCACAAGTTGTCTCCATAGCAATCACTGTAGCCGCCGTACGCGACAAATGCAATGTATTACCTCACAAAAGTACCAACCGTCCGCCGCAACTTGTGTGACAAACCGCTGAGATTGCGCTCGCATCCCCGGCGCGGATACAATGCCGTTGCCTGTCAGGCATACGAATCGGCGTTGAAGCCGGCGCGGCTGACATCACGACGGCGTACCAGGTGGCGAAGGAGGCTGAGATATGTACGGAACCGTGGCGCGTATGCGACTCAGGCCCGGTGCGGAGGCGCAGATGGCCGATCTGATGCGCCAATATGAGACGCTCAATATCCCCGGCCAGCGCATGACCTATGTGTATCGTATGGACAACGACCCAAACACCGTCATGATGGCGGTCGTCTTCGACGATAAGGCCTCCTACGTCGCCAACGCTAACAGCCCAGAGCAGAACGCCCGCTACCAGCAGATGGTCGCCCTGCTCGAAGGCCCACCGGAGTGGCACGACGGCGAGATTCTATACCCAGTAGGCTGACAACGCTGGCGCGTCAGGCGCGGGCGAGAGTTGTCCCGCGCCTCTTTTTATACGCGCTCGCCATCAGCGATCACTCGATCTGCTCCCAATCCAGCGCGGCGGCCTCGCCGGTCAGCAGCCGGCAGTAGCTGTCGTAGCGCTCGGCGTCGAGCGCACGCGTCTCCACCGCCGCCAGCACGGCGCAGCCTGGCTCGTGGATGTGCGTGCAGTCCGCCAGGCGACACGTCCCCAAATACGGCCGAAATTCCGGGAAGCACGTGTCAAGACGTGTTTCTTTGTTGGAGACCGCCAGCGCGCGAATGCCCGCCGTGTCGGCGACATAGCCACCCCCCTCCAACGGAAAGAGCCGCGTTCCCGTCGTCGTGTGCCGCCCCTTGTGCGTCGTCGCGCCGATGGCGCTCACACGCTGACCCAGATCCGGCTGGAGCGCGTTGAGCAGGCTCGACTTGCCCACGCCCGATGGCCCTACGAAGGCCGAGACGCGCCCGGCGAGCCGCGCGCGCAACTCGTCGAGTCCCTCGCCCCGCTCGGCGCTGGCGAGGATGACGGGATAGCCGATCTGGCGATAGACTTCCAGCCGCTCGCGCAGCCACGATGGCGCGCCAAGATCGGCCTTGTTGACGCAGATCACCGCCGCCAGTTCTTGCGCCTCGGCGACGACGAGGAAGCGGTCGAGCAGGCGCAGGTGTGGCGTTGGCTCGCGCGCCGCGAAGACCATCACCAGTTGGTCGAGGCCGACGACGCTGGTAAGTGTGCGCGCTCCAGGATCAGGATCATCGCGGGTAAATGCGCCGCCAGAGCGCGCCAGCACGCGCTCAATCACGCCCACGCCGGCGCCAGTTGGCAGCAGCGCCACGCGATCTCCGATGGCGACCGGGTCTTTTTCTCGGACCTTCACCTTGCGCACGCTCCGGCGCGCGCCTGTACTCTCTGGGTACTCCAACTCCTTTCGTAGTCTGCCACGAATCGTGCAGAGGTAGTTCCCCTGCGGCGTCTCGACGCGATACTGGCCACGGCTGCCATCCACAATCAGCCCGTCCACCAGACCATCTGGCGTGGGCGCTTCTTCCGTGGTGTTGTGTTGCAATTGCTGTGCGTTATTCAACCTCTTGCGACTCCTCTGGCGAGTTCATGCGCCTGACGATCAGGCGTCATCTGTCAGTCTCGTAACTGTCATCGCTGACTCGCCAGGGTCCGCCTGAGCAGACAAGGACGCAAAAAACCGGCGAGCCAGATTGCCCGCCGGTCAGGAAGCTGTGGGGAAAACGCGCGCATCACACGGCGCGAGTGGCATAGAGCCTGCGCTTGCCTGAGTGATGGAGAGTCTGGATGCGACGCTGTCCACAGCGATGACGTGCGGGCATGTTCATCGTCCTACCCTCCTTCGCTCGAGCGGCGCGCCTGACGTTTTTCGGCTCAGGTCGCCGCAGGTACTGGCGATAGTGTACGCGCAAGGAGATAGAAACGCAAGAGGAAGCTAGTGTCCCGATTGGCTGGGTTCTGGCGCAAGGGTAGGTTCAGCGCCATGAACTGGTCCCGTCGGCGCCAGGATGCGTGTAGGAAAGAGCCGGTGCAGCGCCTCCAGAGAGACGATCACCGCCAACAACCAGATCGCTCCGGCCAGATACCCGGCGAGAATGTCGCTGGGATAGTGAACACCGAGATAGACGCGACTGACGCCAATGACAAGAATCAGTGGCAACGCGATCAGAGTAGCGGTTACATCGAGCAGGCGCGAGTGACTCAAGCGCAGGATGAGATAGAGGATCATGCCGTAGACCACCAGGCTCAGCGTGGCGTGGCCGCTGGGGAAGCTGAAGGTGGATTCGCGTGCAAGCGCCCACTCGACCGATGGACGGTCGCGGTGAAACCAGAGCTTGAGGGCAGCGTCGAGGAGTCCCGCGCCAGCAAAGGCGGCGATCAGTCCCAGCGCTTCAACCCATGCGCGTCGCAGAAAGAGGATGACTGCGGTTGCCAGGACGACGATGGTCAGCCCTTGAGCTGAGCCAAGCATGGTGACGGCCTGCATGAATGTCGTAGCGGCAGGACTGGCGAACGTATGTGTCTGATTCAGCAGCGCCAGGTCTACGCCTTGCGTCTGTGGCTCGATGATCTCGCCGTGCGCCTCGGTCAGGAGAATCAGTGTCGCGGCGCTGGCAAGCAGACCCAGCGTCACGATGCTCACCACACCCCACCACAGACGGCGGCGCCGGCTCACGCTATGTCGCGCTGCCAAGGTACGCTCGTCGTCACCTACCACGCTATCTCGCACTGTGTCCTGCGTCATGGTATTCTCACCTTTATCCCAAGTCCCGGGGGCGACTGCTTCGGCGCCACTCCGGTCCGGAAAGTATAACAAACACCGCAGCGCCGTCGCTGGCTGCGGCGTTGACGAGCGGTCCAGATGCTATACTCCTAACTGAGCGCCCGCCATCTGAACAGGAGTGTTCGCCTATGAGCCAGTCCGCTGTTTCGCCGCTCGCGCCGATGATGTGGGGGCGCCATCGCCTCGATTGGGGCCAACGCACCTACATCATCGGCATTCTCAACGTCACGCCGGATTCGTTCTCACGCGACGGCCTCGCTCCCGAGGGCGCGGATCGTGAGCGCGTGGTCGCGGCGGCGGTGGCGCAGGCGCAGCGGATGGTGGCGGATGGCGCGGACATGCTCGACATCGGCGGCGAATCCACGCGACCTGTCACCGAGGGCGCGCCGCCACTACCCGAGGAGATCGAGCGCGCGCGCGTCATTCCGGTGATTCAGGCGCTCACTGCCACGCTCCCGCCGGAGATCATTCTCTCTATCGACACGTATAAGGCCAGCGTCGCGCGCACTGCGCTGGACGCCGGAGCCACGCTCGTCAACGACATCTGGGGCTTGCGCGCCGATCCTGGCATGGCGCGCCTCATCGCCGAACGTGGCGTTCCAGTCATCCTGATGAGCAACGTGCGCGGCCAGCCACGCCGCGATCCTTTGAGCGACGTGACACGCCAACTCGCGGGCAGCCTCCAGATGGCGCTGGACGCCGGGATCGCCTGGGAGAAGATCATCCTCGATCCCGGCTTCGGCTTCGGGCTTGCGGGCGCGGAGAACCTGCAAGTCCTCGCGCGTCTCAGTGAGTTGCGCGCTCTGGGGCGGCCGATTCTCTCCGGCACGTCGCGCAAGTCGCACATCGGCCTCGTGCTGGGAACCGAAGTGGAGGACCGGCTGGAGGGAACGGCGGCGACGGTTGCGCTGGCCATTGCCCAGGGCGCCGACATCGTGCGCGTTCACGACGTTAAAGAGATGGCGCGGGTTGCGCGCATGGCCGATGCGGTCGTGCGCGGCTGGTCGGAGGCGCAGGTGTGAGCGGCGAGACACTCAGTTATGGGGACGCGCTGGCCTGGCTGTATGGCTTCAGCGACACCGAGCGCACCGGGAAGTTCACGGGCAAATTCAGCCGCGACCGCGAGGACAACATCGCGCGTATGCGGGCGCTCCTCTCGTTCCTCGACGATCCACAGCGGGCGTATGGCGTCACGCATATCGCCGGGACAAAGGGCAAAGGCTCGACGGCGGCGTTGCTCACGTCTATCCTGCGCGCGGCGGGCGTCCCGACCGGCCTCTACACCCAGCCAGACCTGCACACCTTCCGTGAGCGCATCCAACTCGACGGACGCGTCATCTCCGAGGCGGAAGTCACGGGACTCATTCCCACCCTGCGCGCCGCGACCGAGGCGCTCGATCCCGCGCTCGGCTCGCTCATCACCTATGACGTCGGCACTGCCTTGGCTTTCCTGGCGTTTCGTGAGGCTGGAATGCGTCACGCCGTCGTCGAGGTGGGCCTGGGTGGACGGCTCGACGCGACCAACGTCGTAGACCCCATGGCGACGGCGATCACCTCGATCAGCTATGACCACATGGAGGTGTTAGGGCATACCCTGGCCGAGATCGCGCGCGAGAAGGCGGGCATCATCAAGCCTGGCGTCCCCATCCTGACCTCTGCCCGCGCGCCAGAGGCGCTGGAGGTCATCGCGCGCATCGCCGCCGAGCGTGACGCTCCACTTGTCCATGTTGGGCCAGAGGGCGCGACCGGCTGCTCCTATACATATGCTGTGGGCGCCGCGACTAGCGAAGGGCAGATATTCAGCGTGCATGGGCCTCATGGCGCCTATGCTGACCTGGAGCTTGGACTGCTCGGCGAGCACCAGATCGAGAACGCGACGCTCGCCGTGGCTCTCGCCGAGACGCTACGTGAGGCCGGACTGCCCATCACCGAGGCGGCGATACGGCGTGGGCTGCGCGAGGCGCGCTGGCCGGCGCGGTTGCAGGTCGTGGGTCGCGCGCCGTGGATCGTGGTGGACGCCGCGCACAACGCCGACTCGGTCACGCGCCTGCTCGCCGCGCTGCGTCGCCACTTCGCTTTCGAGCGGCTGATCCTGGTGATCGGCGTCCTCGCGGATAAAGACCTCTCCGGCATCGTCACCGCCATCGCCGAAGGGGGCGTAGATCTCGCCATTGCCACGACCGTCGCCAGCCCGCGCGCGTTGCCCGCCACGGCCATCTCCGAGGCGCTCCAGAAAGCCGCGCCTGAACTGGAGACGCGCGTCTACGCCGGGAGCGCCGCCGCGCTGGCCGAGGCGCTGAGCGAGGCAGGACCGAGCGATCTGATCTGCGTGACCGGCTCGGTCTACTTCGCGGGCGAGGCGCTACGCTGGCTAGCCGGGCGGCCAGAGGTCACGGCAGGCGCCATCGAGATCGCCGGTGTCGATCACTAACAGGGGCTTACAGGATGCTGGCGTATCTCGACTGCTTCTCCGGAATCAGCGGTGACATGCTGCTCGGCGCGCTGCTCCACGCAGGGCTGGACCTCGCCGAGTTGCGCGCCGGCCTGGCGACGCTGCCCCTGAGTGGCTATACGCTGGAGGCCGTGCGCGTGACCGACCATGGCCTGAGCGGCGTGCGCTGCGTCGTGCGAGTAGATGAGCCTGATCCGCACGGACATCGCCACCTGCGCGAGATTCGCGAGATACTCGCCGCCGGGCGTCTGCCAGAGCGAGCGCGCGAGCGGGCGCTGGCGATCTTCACGCGGCTGGCCGAGGCCGAGGGCGCGATTCATGGCGTCTCGCCAGAGGAGGTCGGCTTCCACGAGGTCGGCACGGTGGACTCCATTGTGGATATCGTCGGGACGGCGCTCGGCTTCGAGCTATTAGGTATCGAAGAGGTCTACTGCTCGGAACTGCCGCTGACGTCCGGGCGCGTGCGCTCATCTCATGGTTCGCTTCCGGTTCCCGCCCCCGCGACACTGGAATTGCTCAAGGATTCCGGTGTGATTTGGAAGAATGTGCCTGGCGAGGGAGAGTTGGTGACGCCGACCGGCGCCGCCGTGATCGCCGCGCTTGCCCAGGTTGGGCGGCCCGATCGCATGATGGTCGAGCGCGTGGGCTATGGCTTCGGCCAGAAGAAGCTGCCCTGGGCGAACTGCTTGCGGCTGCTGCTGGGCGAACGTGCGAATGTGGCCGACGCCGAGCGCGACGAGGTTGTCGTCCTCGCCAGCAACATCGACAACATGACTGGCGAGGCGCTGGGCTGGCTGATGGACCGGTTGCTCTCCGCTGGCGCGCTGGACGTCAGCTATACCCCGATCCAGATGAAGAAGAATCGCCCCGCCGTGCAGTTGACCATCCTCGTATCTCCCGACGACGCCGAGCGGCTATCTAGCCTCATCCTGCGCGAGAGCGCGACGCTGGGCGTGCGGATGTCGCGCATGGAGCGGCGCAAGGCGGGCCGGCGCGAGGAGACCGTCGAGACACCACTGGGCGAGGTGCGCGTCAAGCTCAAGCTGCTGGGCGAGCGCGTCGTCGCCGCGACGCCTGAATATGAGGATTGTCGCGCGCTGGCGGAGCGCCATGGCCTGTCGCTGGAGGCCGTCGTCGAGCGCGTGACCTCCGCCGCCCGCGTCCATTTCGCCCTGGAGTCGCTAGCTCACACGTCCACAGAGGAACAGAACAATGAGTGATATACCACAGATTCGAGCAGCACGCGCTGAGGACGCCGCCGGGATCGCCGCGACGCTACGCGACCTCGGCTGGTTTGCGCATATTCAGGATGAGCCAGTCGAGGAGACAGAGCGGCGTGTCGCGGAACAGCTTGCCCTCTGTGCGGCGAACGGCGACCATACCGTGCTGGTGGCCGAGGACGAGAACGGCCAGATCACTGGCTATCTCGCGGCGCACTGGTTCCCCAACCTGATGAAGGGCGGCGACGGCTACATCTCCGAGTTGTTCATCCGCGAAGCGGCGCGCGGCAAGGGCCTGGGTGGGCGCTTCCTCGCCGCCATCGAGGAGGAAGGCAAGCGGCGCGGCTGCACGCGCCTCATGCTCTTCAATCGCAAGGAGCGCGAATCCTATCAGCGCGGCTTCTACCAGAGTCATGGCTGGGAGGAACGCGACGATACCGCGCTTTTCAACCGCTGGCTGACGGAGGACCTGTAACCGATGCCGAGTGATATCCACGATCCACGCAACGCCCACACCAACGACACCCGCGCGGCTGATCCAACCT
>DATAOM010000140.1:0-11890 GCA_036265775.1 Ktedonobacterales bacterium
GCTGCTGAAAACCAATGGGCTGCCAACCTATCATCTGGCGCACATCGTGGACGACCACTTCATGGGTATCACCCATGTCATCCGCGCTGAGGAGTGGATCTCTAGCGCGCCGCTGCATGTCCTGATCTACCACGCGCTTGGCTGGCCTGTTCCGCGCCTCGCCCACGTGCCGGACGTACTGGGGCGCGAGGGTGGCAAGAAGCTGAGCAAGCGCTTCGGCGCGATCCCAATCCTGGAGTATCGCGACCTCGGTTACCTGCCAGAGGCGGTGCTGAACTATATGGCGTTGCTCGGTTGGTCGTACGACGGCGAGACGGATGTCCTGAGTCGGGACGAGCTCATCGCGGCGTTCAGTCTGGACCGTGTGGGGACGGCTCCGGCGCGCTACGACGAGGAACGCCTGCTCTGGCTCAACGGCGTCTACATCCGCCGTCTCTCGCTCGACGAGCTGACCGAGCGCGCTCTGCCCTTCATGGAACGACCAGAAGCGGCGGGCGGGTTGCCTGATACGGTCGCGCGTCCGCTCGATCGCGCCTACGTCGCGCGCGTCTTGTCGCTGGAGCAGGAGCGGATGAAGACGCTCGCCGAGGCGCCACAACTCACCGCGTTCTTCTTCACGCCAGCGCTTGACTACGACGCGAGCCAATTGCTCGCCAAACGCATGACGCGCGTGCAGAGCCTGGAGGGGGTGCGCCGCACGCATGATCTGCTGGCGTCACCGCCAGAATGGAACGCCGCCGCAATGGAAGCCCCCTTGCGTGCGCTGGTCGAGGAACTGGGACTCAAGCCAATCCAGCTCTTCACCGCCATCCGCGTCGCCGTGACGGGACGCACGGTCTCGCCGCCGCTCTTCGAGACGATGGAGGTACTGGGTCGTTCAATCACGCTTGCGCGTCTGGAGGATGCGATGACTCACCTGAGCGCAATGCCGGAAGACGAGCAGACCCAATAGCGATTTGGCGCGCTTTGGTTGCGTGATTTGCGCAAGAGATATAGAATCAACGGAATGCGACAGGCTATGAGGTCGCATACGACCATACACTGATATGCGCTTCTTGGCGGATGTCGTTGGGAGGGTGGCGTTGAAGGCACTTGTCACTGGAGGAGCCGGATTCATCGGCTCGCATCTCTGCGCGCGGCTGTTGCGCGACGGCCACGAGGTGGTCTGCGCGGATAACCTGCTCACCGGGCGTGAGCGCAATATCGAGCCATTGCGCGACGATCCGCGATTTACGTTCCTGCGCCACGATGTGACCGAGCCACTGGATGTCGCGGTTGACGCGATCTTCCATCTCGCCAGCCCAGCGAGTCCTGTCGGCTACTGGACCTACCCGTTCGAGACCATTCGTGTCAACACCGAAGGCACGATGCGGATGCTGGAACTGGCCGAGCGCAGCGGCGCGCGTTTCCTGCTCGCCTCGACCTCAGAGGCCTATGGCGATCCGCTTGTACACCCGCAAACTGAAGACTACTGGGGCAACGTCAATTCGCTCGGCGAGCGCGCCTGCTACGACGAGAGCAAACGGCTAGGCGAGACGATCACGATGGAGTTCGTGCGCCGCCGCAATGTGGACGCGCGCATCGTCCGCATCTTCAACACGTACGGGCCACACAACCAGATCGACGATGGCCGCATGATCCCTAACTTCATCACCCAGGCGATCAAACAGCAGCCGCTGGTGATCCATGGGACTGGCAAGCAGACGCGCAGCATCTGCTATGTCGAGGATATGGTCGAGGGGCTGACGCGCGCCCTCTTCACCGAGGGAACGACCGGCGAGGTCTTCAATCTCGGCAATCCTGACGAGCGCACGGTGCTGGAGTGGGCCGAGACGATTATCGCGCTCTGCGACTCCACTGCAACCATCGAGTACGCCGAAAAGCGTGAGGATGACCCTGAGCGGCGGAAACCCAACATTGACAAAGCGCGCGCGCGGTTAGGATGGGAGCCGACAATTACGCCGGAGGATGGCCTGCGGCGCACGATTGTCTGGTACCGCGCTGAATTGGAACGGCTGGATTCGTGGCTACCCTCACCGGCGATCTAACGGCTTCTCGACGTCCACAACCGCACTGGCGCACGATCCTGGTCGCGTCCCTTGTCGCGCTACTCGTCGTCACACTGACCATCGTCTCTCCGCAGACCGGCGCGCCGCTTGCCCTGGATCTGGCAGTTGCGCTGGTGGCGTTCCTTTGGCCGACGGTTGGCCTCTACCTGCTTCCTGGCGCGGTCGCCTTCGGTTCAGTCGTCGCCGTCAGCGCCGCAGGAGTACGCTCCGGCCCCACTGACGCGCTGGTCGCCGGTCTGACGCTTGCCTGGCTCTACGCGTTGCGCCAACAACGATACGATGCGCGTCCTGCGATCATGATCGAACGCGTTCGTGAGGCCTGGCGTACAGCGCCTGAGCAGGTCTTGCTATTCGGTTGTGTGGCGCTCTATCTGCTCGCAGTGATCGCTTCAGGTTTCCAGGCGCTGAGTCGAGTCGAGACGGCGAAGGAGATCCTGAAGTGGACGGAGGTCCTGATCGTCGCTGGCGCGGCGCTCTACTTCCTGCGCGTTCCACGACAACTCTTGGGCCTTGCCTGGGCGACCCTCGCCGCAGGCGTGCTAGAAGCTGTCGTCGGCTGTATTCAGTACGCGACAGTCAACGGGGACACGGTAGATCGTGTCACGGGGACGTTTGACCAGCCGAACCCCTATGGAGCGTTTCTGAATCTGTCGCTGCCGCTGGCGCTCTGTCTGCTGGTATTCGTCAAGAGTTGGCGCATACGCTGGCTGGCCGGAGGAGCGGCGGCGATCATTGGGCTAGCCGCGTATTTCGCGCGCTCACGTGGCGCATTGCTGGGCTTGGTGGTCGCGGTGGTGGTCGTCGCGCTCGTCCGCCTGCGGCTCGACCGCATCGCCGCGATTGCCGGGGGCGTTCTGGCGCTGCTCTTTGGCGCCGCCTGGTATGCTCATCTTTTGCCACAGAGCATACAGGCTCGCGCCAGTAGCCTGGTTGCGATAGATACCGCCACTCTGTGCCGTCCGTCAGTCTCGGCCAATTTCTCGACGCTGGAGCGCCTGGCGCAGTGGGCGGCGGGCATCAATATGTTCCTTGCGCACCCCATTCTTGGCGTCGGCGCTGGCAACTATACAGAGGCGTACCCACAATACTCGGTTATCTGCTGGCCAAACTCGCTTGGCCACGCGCATAACTACTACATCAATACCGCTGCGGAAACGGGCGCAATCGGTCTGGTCGCCTTCCTTGCCCTCACGGTCGTGATGGTGTTTGTGGGCTGGCGCGCCACCCAGGCAATGCTGCGGAGCGACGTGAGCGGGTATGGCCTCGCATTGGCCCTCGGCTTCTTCGCCTGCATCGTCACAGTCGTCGTCCACAATGTCGTGGACAATGTCTTCGTCCATGCGATGGAACTGCAGATTGCGGTCACCCTGGCGGCGCTGCTGCGTTTGAGAACATTAGCCGCGCCTGCGCCATGACCAGGGTGGCGCCGTGTGCTATCCTGTTCACGTCCAAGCCGCCAGTCCTGGCGGCGAGGTAGGAGGCGTTGGCGCCTTCTGGACGCCAAGCAACGAAGTTGGGTCGATACGTATGCGCGTCGCAATCAATGGGCTGGGGCTGCACGAGCGCTCGACTGGCGTCTGGCGCTATACGTATCACCTCCTGGCTGCGCTAGGGCGCGTGGATGGCATCAACGAATATCTCATCCTCAGCCCGTATGATGAACAGAAGACCTTCCCTGACGCGCCCAGCTCCTTCGCCATCGAGCGCGCGCCGGTAGGTGGCCTGGGCAAAGGGAGCGAACATCTAGCGCGCGTCTTGTTCGAACAGCAAGTTTTCCCGGCAGTGGCGCGGCGCGAAGGCGCGAAACTGCTGCATGTTCCCTACTTCGCGCCCCCACTGCGCGCAGGCGGAATCCCCCTGGTCGTCACGATTCCCGATGTCTTACCCTTGCGCTGGGCGCAGTATCGCGGCGCTCCTACCACGCACGCGTACGCCGTCCTCACGGGGCGGGCCGCCAAGCGAGCGGAGGCGATCATCGCCTACTCTGAGCATGCGCGCGGCGAGATCAGCGCCCTGCTCGATATTCCCAATGAGCGCATCTACGTCATCCCTCCCGCCACCGATCCACGCTTTCGTCCCGCCGACCCTGCGGCGCAGGCAGCCGTACGGGAGAAGTACGGCCTCGGCGAGCGCTTTCTTCTGCATGTTGGCGGGCTAGACGCGCGGCAGAACCTTGAGTTCCTCATCGGGGCCTTCGCGGCTGTCTACAACGAGATCGGTGACCCCGACCTTTCGCTCTTCATCGCCGGCGACCCGCAGCGACTAGGCTCCAGCGCGCTCTATCCCGACTGGCGGCCACTTGCCGCGATGTTTGGTATCGCGGACCGCATCCAGTGCGCCTGGATCGCCGAAGAGGACATGCCTGCGGTCTATAGCGCCTGTTCGTGTTTCGTCTTCCCGTCGCTCTATGAGGGCTTTGGCTTGACACCCCTGGAGGCGATGGCATGCGGCGCGCCGGTGGTCTGCTCGAATGTTGGGGCCATCTCCGAGGCGGTCGGCATCGCGGGATTGCAGGTTGATCCAACCGATGTAGATCGGGTGAGCGCCGCCATCGTGCGTGTGCTGACCTCACGCGAACTGGCCAGTGATTATCACCAGCGCGGCCTCGCGCATGTGCGCCGCTTCGCGTGGGATCGTGTCGCGGCGGAGACGAGCGCGCTGTACGCCGAGGTGATGGGAACGAAGCGCGAGTGAGGCGCGATAAGAGCGGCAAAGAAGAGCGGCAAATAGGAGACATGGCGTCATGCGGATCGCGCTGATTTCCAAGACGTTCGTGGCCGACGCGGCGCAGCGGCAACTCGAATGGATTGCCCAACAGCCTGGCGTCGAGCTAACGCTCATCACGCCGCGCGCATGGCGAATGGACGACGGCCGCATCTGGACCTTCTCGCCCACATACACACGCGGATACCAGACGCGATCGCTGGAGTTGCGCTTCAACGGGCATTATCATCACTATGCCTATCTTGGTCTCGAGCGCCTGATCGACGAGTTGCGCCCAGATCTCTTGCATATCGACGAGGAGCCGTACAACTACGCGGGATTTCAGGCGCAGCGCATCGCCACCGCGCGGCGTATCCCGACAATCTTCGTAGCGCTGCAGAGCATCTACCGGCGCTATCCACCACCCTACTCGCTCTTCGAGCAGTACAACTATCGGCGCACCGCCCACATCATCTCGGTCAACTCCGATGTTGAGACAGTCATCCGCCGCAAGGGCTATACAGGGCGCAGCTCAGTCTTCTATGTCTATGGCGTCGATCCCGAGATCGTCTATCCTCGACCGCGCGAGCCGCGCATGGGCGATCAATTTGTCGTCGGCTATGTGGGCCGGCTCCTCTTTGACAAGGGCTTAGGCGTGCTCATTGAGGCGATCGCCAGCCTGCCACCCTCGTACCGGCTGCGGCTCATCGGTGGGGGGCCGGACCGTGAGGCGTTGGAGCGACTCGCGACAAGCAAGGGTGTCGCCCAGCGCGTGGAGTTCGCGGGCGCCGTCTCCTCGCAGGAGATACTGCAGGCGTTCGCCGCGATGGATGTGATGGCGCTTCCCTCGCTGACGCGTAAGAACTGGAAGGAGCAGTTCGGGCGCGTGCTGATCGAGGCGATGGCCTGCGAGACGCCGGTGATCGGCTCAGATTCCGGCGAGATTCCCAACGTCATCGGCGACGCGGGTCTCGTCACGCCTGAAGGCGACGCCAAAGCGCTCGCGGCGGCGCTTGCGCGTCTCGGCTCCGACCCTGCGCTCCGCGCCGACCTCGCGCGGCGAGGACGTCAGCGTGTGCTCGACCGCTTCACCCAGGAGCAGGTCGCGCGCCGGACTGTGGCGCTCTATCATGAGGTCCTGGGCGGCGTGGGGCGCATGAGCCAGCCGGGAGATGATCGTGTCCGCGCGTAATCCGGAAAGCCTGGAGCGTCGCGTGCGTAGCGCTGATGCTGTCGACTTTCAGATGCACACCGCCTATAGCGATGGGCACTGGCAGCCGGTCGAACTGTTCGACTATCTCGCGGCGCATGGGTTTCGCGCTGTGGCGGTCACCGATCACGACACGCTGGAGCATACAGATGAACTGGTGTCGCTCGGCGGCGAGCGTGGGATCATCGTCTTGCGCGCCTGCGAAGTTTCGACGAATTGGCGCGGTGGACGCACCGACCTGCTCTGCTTTGCGGGCGAGTTGACGAGTGACGCGCTCGCTCGCTTCGTGTGGGGCATTGAGCGCAGTCAGTACGAGAACACCCTCGCCGTGCATGAAAACCTGCTGCGACGCCGCTACAGGTTTCCGCAGATGGCCGACGAACTGGCGTTTCAGGGTGGTACGTTGCGCCGACCGTCCGATAACGCACGGCTGCTATTGCGTCATGGCTATGTCGACACACCAGACGCTGCTATGGAGATGATCCACGACGCGGGATATATCTCGATCACCGCGCCACTCGTCGATGCTGTGGAGGCGGCGCATGCCAGTGGCGCCGTCGCGCTGATCGCCCATCCCGGACGCGACAACGGCGGCATCCAGCTCCATAGTCCCGCCGTGCTTGCCGAAATCCTGACCGAGATCCCCATCGATGGCGCCGAGGTTCTGTATCCACTGCACACGCCGCAACAGGTCGAGGAGTTCAGCGCCTTCATCGCCGAGCGTGGCCTGCTGCGCAGCGCTGGGTCCGACTCACATGGCCCGCGTGGTCGCCTGCCGATACCCTATCCCGCTACGACCTGCGCTGCGCTGCTCGCCCATTGCAGTGTCGAAGTGGTGATATAGATATTGCGGTCAATTCCTGACCACGTGGTGAAGAGATAGCAGATTGCGCGCAGTATCGCCTACATGATGCAGCGGTCCAATTTGGCGAGAGTCCCGTTCGCTTGCGTTACGGCGGCGCATGCGGCATACTGGGCAGCGAGGTTGGTCGGGCGAACGTCACGGTAACGTGGCGATAGGTGGCGGGAAGCGCAGCATGACACAGCGAGAATCTCCCGAGGGAGAGCAGCGGGTCGAGCAGCCGAGCCTGTTCTTCCCCGAAGCATCAGCCACCCCCATCTCCCCCGTTGGGCAAGCCGCGCTCGTCACCATCACGCCGCCGACCGGAGATACACCGCTGGGCGCCTGCGCGCTGCCCTACCAGGAATACCTGCGCCGCACCGACCACTCCACCTACACCATTACCTGCTTTCTTTCCGATCTGCGCATGTTCACCGAGTTCGTTGGACGCGAACTGCCTGTGCGCGCGCTGACGATCGCCCACCTGCGCGACTGGCTCGACCATCTGCGCTTTGACGGCGACTCGCGTCCAGCGCCCAAGACGATGGCGCGGCGTGTCACGTTCCTACGCAACTTCTGCGCCTGGCTCGCCGCCGAGAAAGCCTCGCCCACGGACCTTTCCGCGCAGATCGCGCTCAGCCGCCCGACGCCACCGCTGCCTGAACTGCTCTACGACGACGACATCGCGCGGCTGGAGGTCGCAGCCGCGGAGGAGCCGCGCGCGCAGACGCTCATCATGCTGCTGCTCGCCACCGGCCTCAAGAAAGAAGAGGTCATGGGCCTCGCCTTGCGGCATGTGGACGTATCGGACCCCGATCACCCCGCCATCGAGGTGCATTTCCCTGGTCAGGCCAAACGCCGGCGCGAGCGACGCCTGGAGCTGCCCGCTGCCTGGACCGTCGCCTATCAGGCGTACATCGAGCGCTACCAGCCACGTGAGCGGCTCTTCGAGTGCACCGACCGTAACCTCAACTATGTGCTCGCCTCCACGGTCAAGCGCGCTGGCATCGAGAAGCGCGTCACCTTACAGTTGCTGCGCGACATCTATGCGGTGCGCCAGCTGCGCGCAGGCGTGGGCATGGAGGAGTTGCGCGAGAAGCTGGGCCTCTCTGAGGAAGCCTGGTACGAGACCGCCGACAAATATCGCAAGCTGGCCTTCCCCGCCTGATCGATTCGCTCACTCGCCAAGGAGATACGCTGGATGCCGCTCTCGCCCGCGCCGATCTTGCCCGGTGGTTCGCCGCTGCCGCCACCCGGACAGCGCCCACCGGATCGCCGTGCGCTGCGCGTCGCCGTGTTCCTCACGCTGCCCCCGCTCATTGTCCTGCTGGTGATTGGGCAGCTCTTCATGACGCAGATTGTCTTCTTCACGCCGGGGCTTCAGGCAAAGGCCGAGACAGAAGGCGGCGGCGATGGCGGGAGCGCGTCGTATCAAGGCTTTGTCTTCTCGTGGACGCATCGCGACGCCCAGGCAAATCCCAGCGGTGGCTTTACCAAGGCCGCCTCGCTGCAAAACCTCAAGCTCCAGGCTGATACCTTTCACATGAATGCAGTTATCATCTCGGTGGTAGCGGACATGCCAATCCGTAGCGGCTCGACGCTGCACTGGCGTCCGACCGATAAGGGTAACCTCGACACGCTGCCCGACAGCGATTACGAGGCTGCGATCAAAGACGCGCGCAAGGCGAACCTCCTGCCGATCCTGGAGTTGGTCGTCAAGCAGCAGGACAAAGCAGTCAGCGGAACTGACGAAAGCTCGACGTTGGTCGGCAAGGCATGGGATGGGCAGCCATCAGGCAGCTCTTTTGGCCTGGAGGGTGGTGGTAAGGCGCTGGTCGCCACCACAGAGCGCGGCTGGTTCGACGCCTACTCGGCCTTTGCCGCGCACTTCGCGCAGATGTCCGAGCGCTATCACCTCCCCTATTTCATCATCGGTGACCGGCTGAGCAGCGTGACGACCGACAACAACAAGACCAGCAAGAAGAACGATCCCGCAGGCATCGACTCCGGCGTTCCCGGCGAGTTGCTCAACTGTACCCTGGGCCGGCGCGACTGTGAGTGGCGGCACGTCATCAACGCCATCCGCAGTGTGGACTACAGCACCTACCAGCACCAGCCCTCCGAGGGTGGCGGTGGCAATTATACGGGCAAGCTGATCTACAGCGCTAATTGGGGCCTGGATGGCGCCGCCGAGTTCGAGAAGATCACCTGGTGGGATGCAGTCAACTATATCGGTGTCGCCGCGTACTTCCCTCTTAGCCCAGGCAACGCTGGCCTCAGCGTCAGCGATCTGGTGAATAGCTGGCACGGTAAGACGGATGACCCGACGAACGAAGGCGACATTTATACGCGGCTGGGCAAGGTCTCGGACAAATACTTCCACCCGATCATCTTTACCTCCGCTGGCTACGAGAGCGTACCAGGCTCAAATTCCAGCCCGGGAACTACCACCGGCAGTGACTCTGACCAGAGCGAACAGCTTTCTGATATGCAGGCGTTGTTGGCGACATTTAGCCAGGCGAGTTGGTGGGCAGGCGTCTTCTGGTCCGCCGAGCAGCCGCTTACACCACACAGCGCGCAGGCGAACTGGGCTTTGAGCACAGCATGGGCTGGCGATACGCTCGCCGCGAGCAAGGCGTCGGGGCAATGGCTGGCCCAATACTACAAGCCAAATCCTCTGCCATGCGGCTGCTAATGCTCATCGTCAGGAAATAGCTCGCGACGCCGCGCCTCCCAGGCTCCAGTGAGCGTGCTGATCTCGACCGGCGCCCCTGCGATCATCAGCAGCGTCGCATCTGCGGCGCGCGCCAGCCGCGTATTCGCGCGTCCCAGGATGTCACGATAGGCGCGACCAAGCGGATATGGCGGCACGACTCCCATCCCGACTTCGTTCGAGACGACGATCAGCGTGAACTGACTGCGTTCATAGAGCGCAAGCAGAGCGTCAATCGCATCGTCCAGCCGCGCGGCGCCAGCGGTGGCGTCCACTTCGCCTTCATGAGGCGCGTCATCTAATAGCAGGTTCGCAGCCAGCAGGGTAATACAGTCGAGCAGCACAACGGGCGCGGGATTCTGCGCTAGCGCGCGTTCCAGCGCGCTCGTCGGATCCAGCGGAGCTTCGACTGTTCGCCAGTGCGGTGGGCGATTCGCCTGATGCGCCATAATGCGTTCGCGCATCTCTTCGTCGCTGGCGGTCGCGGTGGCCACGTAGAGGACGATTCGCGCGCGCGCGACGCTGGCCGCCAGCGCCTCGGCATAGGCGCTTTTGCCGCTGCGCGCCCCTCCCAGGATCAGGATCAGCCGCCGTACTGGGTCGTCGCTCATGACGTGACTGCCTGCCGAAGCGCTTGATCGAGCGTCGCCGCGTCGGTCTCGCCAGTCCAGACAGCGCGCACAATCCCTTGGCCGTCGATCAGAACCGTCGTCGGATAGAGTTGGACGCCATAGGCGTCTGCGACCGTCGCGCGCGCGTCGCGCAGGATCACGGGATCGAAGCCGAGCCGCGCGGAGTAGCTGGCGAGCACGTCGTACGTCTCGGCGGGGGAGTCGATAGCGTAGGTGGTCAGCCCGCGTTCAGTATAGGGCGCTGCTACGGTGTGAACAGTGCGGAGCTGCGGCTGGCAGTGCGTGCAGAGCGTGAAGAAGAAGACCAGCAGGATGGGGCGTCCGCGTTGCGCGGCGAGCGAGACCGTCTGTGGCGCGGCAGTGGGCGCGGTGGCGACTGGGAGTATAAAGTCCGGCGCGGACTTGCCAACGAGCGCGCGCGTTGAGGTGTCAGTCGGTGCGGAAACGCGAATACCCACGGCGACGAGGATGGCGACGAGCGCAATGCCGATAATACCGACTTTCAGCCACATCGTCGCGGAGATAGTTCGTGCGCGCGTGATCATGTGTTTTGTCTCGACCATACCGTCCCTCGCTCTATGCGCTTCCATATTCTACGCGCGAGACCGACCTTGCGCGCACGCATGGTACGGCCAAGATGGTGAAAGGATGGCGCAGAGCAATGGCGAACTTGCCAGGTCGCGCCGTCATCGCGTACACTATGCGGGCAGGCGTCGCGCATGAGGTATCATCGTGTGCGGCGACTCAACGCGCTGGCCGGCGTGGCGGAATGGCAGACGCGGAGGTCTCAAAAACCTCTGCCCGCAAGGGCATGTGGGTTCGACTCCCACCGCCGGCACCTCTGGTGAACCCTGAATAATTCGGCCTTCGCCCCTTCCCTTCCGAGTATGCTTGACTGGCAATTGCAGCAGCATTGGCCGGTTTGACGCCAACGTTGACGCCAACCCGCATAGACTCCTTTTGCGACTCCCTAGAGTGCGATGAGCGCCGCTGCTGCGTTATCCGCCACCAATAACCGCCATAAATGGCGGATTTCGATGGCGGATATTTCGAGTCGAGCTAGGGAAGATAGTATCGACTTCCGCGCTTCTTGCCGCGCACCACCAAGAGACCCTTTGTCACCAACTCTTGGAGATCCCGCAATCCTGTACGCTCGGCTACGCCGGTCGCCGCGCAATACTCTCCAGTGCTGATGCTCCCACGCTCACGGACGATGCGTAAGCCAAGCTGCTGCCGTTCGCTGAGATCGTCGCTCTGGCTCTCAGGAATCCCGTTGCGAAACGTCACAGTGAAGTCCTGGTGTTCGATAAATTCTGGGTCAGGGAGACCGAGAGCACGCATCTCACTCATCATGAAGCGGATTCCTGAGCCGATGCGCTCCATGTAGCCGGGGATATCGCGTAGGAAGCCTGCAAGAATAGGAATCCTAGGAATCGAGGTTACGCGCAGGTTGAGAAGGTCATCTATCGTAATTCCTGGCATCAGCCCGCCAGGACTACGTACCTCGACGCGGTCGCTATACATAAACACACGGACAGCCTCTCCAACCCGACCGTAGTCCCGATGGACAATGGCATTGACAACAGCCTCGCGGAGCGCCTCATAGGGATACTCTGGCTCATCTTCTCGCCTGAAACCACGAATGGTCGCGCCGACTCGGATGTACTGGCGTAAGAAGCCCGACGCTTGATCGATCAGGTGCGGCAGTGGGCCGCGAAAGTT
>DATAOM010000141.1:0-4514 GCA_036265775.1 Ktedonobacterales bacterium
TTCACGCCACTCACGAAAAGCAACGCCGAGTCAGCCTCCCGGCGACCTCTGCACTATGGCGCGCGAGACGCTTCAACGCCAGCCAAGTAGGACAGATGATCTATCTTCGCTAAAGCGCAAGCGCAGTCACGTCTGGTCGGCAGCGCGCCACCACTCGACGACGCCAGCGATTCCAGCAGCGACCGTCACAATGACCAGCAGATAGGTTCCCAGACCAAGGTTTTGCGCCTGTGGGCCAGCCGCGCCACTGAGCAGCGCTGGCGCCGCCCAGGGGAACCAGGGACCAAGGCCGAGCACAGACAACACCTGCGAAAAGAAGAACAGTAGAATCGTCACGCCGATCGCGGGGAGGTAGCCACGTCCGGCGCTGGCTGCCAGGGCAAGCGGCAGCGCGAGTGCGATGGTCAGGATCGCCGTCACCGCACACACAGCAGTCGCGTGAAGCCATCCGTCCACCGTCCAGCCGGGCAGGCCGATCAGCGCGCCAAGGGCTAGGCCGAGCAGATAGATCCAGAGCGCGAGAACAGCGCACCAGAGCGCGGCGAGGAGCAGCTTCGCCGCCACTATCGTCGCACGCGGCGTGGGCAGCGCCAGCAAATCCTTCGCGGTATGGTCGCTGTACTCGCGTCCGAAGAGCCAGATCACCACCAGGCTGAAGATGATGGCGCCACCAACGGCCAGAGCCTGCGTCAGCAGCCCAAAGTAAGTTGGCCAGTCGCCATGCGCCGCCGAAAACTGCGCCTTGGTCGTTAGCGCGCCGAAACGCGCCGCCCACGCCGGATCGAGCAGAATCTTCATGAAGAGCGCGCCCATCAGCGGGGCGAGGGCGAGTCCGGCTAGCGTCAGCAGCGGCATACGCGCGCGCCGGGCCTTCAATTGTTCGGCCCAAAGCGCCGCGTTCAGGTTAGCGAGCATGCTCATCTCCTCCCGGCGTTGCGCCGACCAACCGCAGGAACTGCGTCTCCAGATCTTCTTCCTCGACACTCAGCCGCGTGAGATCGATCCCCTGCTCGACCAGCCGCCGCGCCACCTCCTCGGGATGCGCAATCGCGTTGACGTCGGAAAGGTGGAGCGCCCCAGCCGCCCTATTCGTCGCATTCACATTCTCGCCACAGCCATCAGCCGCAAGGCCAGCCTCGGCCAGTGTCGCGCGAGCGCCCTCGCGGTCACGCGCGTCCACCTCCAGCCAGCGCACACGCCGCTGCTCCATCTCGTCGGCGCTCAATTCCTCAAGGAGACGCCCCTGGTGAATCACGCCAAAGCGCGTGACGATGCGTGCGACCTCGCTGAGCAGGTGGCTCGACAGGAAGATAGTGACGCCACGCACATGCGCCAGCTCGCGCAGCAGTTCGCGAATCTCGACGACACCCGCCGGGTCCAGCCCGTTGGCGGGCTCGTCGAGGAGCAGACGGGACGGCTCATGCAGCAGCGCCTTCGCCAGTCCCAGCCGCTGTGCGTTGCCCAGCGAGAGAGTCCCGGCGCGCCGGTCGGCATAGACGTCAAGCTGTAACCGCTCGATGGTCCGCTCGACGGTTTTAGTGTCACGTAGTCCGCGCAGGCGGCGAAACACCTCCAAGTTCTCGCGTACGGTCAGTTCGGGATAGGCATGCGGTGTCTCGACGAGATAGCCCACCTGCGCCCAGAGGTCGCGTGCGTCGGTGTGGACCGATTTGCCGAGCAGATACGCCGCGCCGCTGGTTGGGTGGATCATGCCCAGCAACATGCGGATGGTCGTCGTCTTCCCTGCGCCATTGAGGCCGAGGAAGGCGTAGATTTCGCCACGTCCTACGCGCAGCGAGATGTCGTCCACCGCGCGGACCGCGCCGTAGCGCTTTGTCAGGCCGTCGGCGCGAATCGCATAGTCACTATCCGTCATGGTGCTTCTCATTTCTGTCGTTGCACGCCCTTGAGGTCAGGCTTATCTTCAACCGTCAGTTCGCGCCGTCGTCATGTGGCGCTTCTGGCAGGAGGCCAGGGAGCAGCAGATCGGCGAGCGCATCGGGAATCTCGCGCCAGCGCGCCGCCAGCGTCTCGTCGCCGAGCAGTTGCAGGACCATAAGGCCGAGAACCGACCCCGCCACGATGCGCATGCTCAATGGCAGGTTCAGGTCGCGCATTATTCCACTGGAAGCTAAACCCTGGAAGGCGCTCTCGCCCAGTGCCATCGTCGGCGCAATCACCTCGTCGTAATAGCGCTTGCGCAACTCAGGATTCGCCAGCAGTTCCGGCAGCACGGCGCGGAAGAGATCGGCGTTCGACCACAGCGCCTCGACCCGTTCGCGCACATACGCGCGGAAGTAGTCCGCAAATGACGCCTCAGCCGCCAGTGCGAGGCTTGCTGGCCGGCGCTCAGTGTCGTTGAGGCGGTCGAGCAGGCCGAAGAGCAGATCGGTCTTGTTGGCGAAGTAGTTGTAGATCGTACCATCGGCGACGCCAGCATCCTGCGCGACATCGCGAATGGTCGCGCGATTGAAGCCCTTGCTGGCGAAGACACGTGTCGCCGCGTCGAGGATCTGTGTCCGCCGAGCGGCGACAAGTTGCGCCTGGATGGCCTCAATTGGATCAGCAGCCTCTGCCATGCTCCACCTCGCTGTGAATGCAAATTCATAATGGTGAATGAATATTCATTCACCATAGTAACAAGAAAGAATAGAGCTGTCAAGAGATGAGAGGGAGAGGAGATGAGCGCTGAAAAACACGTAGCGACGACTATGTGCGGATCAGTGGCCGAGGAGCTGGCTCACGCCTGTGTAGAGCATCTGTAAGGCGATCAGCGCGACAACCGGCAGGAAGATCGCACGCAGCGCCGTGTTCGAAAGGCGCGGCAACACGCGCGCGCCGAGCGTCGCTCCAGCCAGCACCCCCAGCGCCACTGGCGTCGCGATCAGTGGGTCGATGTCGCCGCGCTGGAAGTAGATGCCCGCGCTGGCTGCCGCCGTCACGCCGATCATGAAGTTGCTCGTCGTCGTCGAGACCTTCAAGGGCAGACGCATCGCCGTATCCATCGCCAGCACCTTGAAGACGCCGCTGCCAATGCCGAGCAGTCCGGAGAGCAGCCCAGCCAATCCCATGATGGCGAATCCCAGTGGAACGCGTGTCACTTGATACGGCACGATGCGCTTCAGCCGCTGATCAGGATAGCTGCTCGCCAGTCGTAAGCGCTCCGCCCAGCGGTCGTTGACAACGCCCTGCGGCAGTTCCTCACTAAACTTGCGGATCAACGGCAGCGCCGAGACGGCGAGCGCGAGGCCGAAGATGACGTACAGCGCGGCGGTCGGCGTCACCGCCGCCAGCAGCGCGCCGCCGATCGCGCCGAGCGTCGTCGCCACCTCCATCGACATTCCCACGCGCAAATTGGTGATATGGTCGCGCACATAAGCCGCTGCCGCTCCGCTGGACGTGGCGATGATCGAGACGACCGAGGCGCCGATGGCCAGACGGATCGGGACGCCGAAGAAGATCGTCAGGATTGGCGTCATGAGAATGGCGCCGCCCAGGCCGATCAGCGAGCCGCCGAAGCCCGCCAGCAGCGAGGCCAGCAGGACCAGGAAGAAGAAGAGCAGTGGGGATTGTGTGAGCATACCCTACGCGCCTCCCCTGCCGAGCAGAAAGCTCACCAGCAGGATCAGCAGCACCAGCGTTGTGATGCCGACGTAGAGCCAGTCGCGCTCGCGAGCGAAGGCAAAGATCGAGATGATGACACGCGCCACCGGCGTCAGCAGCAGCACGATCAGTCCCATCGCGAGGATCGCCAGGGGGTCGCCATGCGCCAGGCCACTGATGACATCGCCGAGACTGTGCGGAAATACGAGTGGATCGGGGGGCGCGCCGCCCCACAACACGCGGACAAAGTAGAGCGCCGCGCCGAAGATGAGCAGCCCTGCGCTCAGGAGGACACCGCCACGCAGCACAACGCTGATAATGCGATCCATCTGGTAGTCACGCTGCGGACCTATCATGCTTCCGTTCGCGCTTCCGTCAGTGGACTGCCCTTCTGTATCGAGTCGCTCGTCATCGAGTCGCTCGTCCATGCGCGACCCACTCCTTTCAGATCAGACACGAAAGCGCCAGCCGCTGACCCACCTCATGTTTCCCCTCCTGCATTGTAGCGCGGGAAAGGGATGAGCAGGAAAACGGGCTATAGACGGCCGGCGTCTATCATCTGTCATCCAGGCGCCAGAGGGACTCCGATTGAGATGCGGAACGTGGGAACGCGTATGGCGCCCCACGCCGTCGCAGATTCAGATCAGGCGATTGGCTACTCGGTGCGGAAGTTGTAGAGGCGCGTGTTCCAGCCGAGACCAGTCATAGACCCCGTATACTGGCCGCTGCACCAGATCCCGCCGCGCGTCACCGAGTTCAGCGAGATGGCGCACGCCGAGTAGCCGCCCCAGTCTAGGGCAGAGTGTGTGCCAGAGACGACCGTCACATGTCCGCCGCTCTGGCCCAGCGTGCCGGGCGCGTCAGTCGCCTTGCGTCCAGTCAGTTCAATTTTTGGATAGATGCCCGGACCG
>DATAOM010000142.1:0-11881 GCA_036265775.1 Ktedonobacterales bacterium
CGGGCGAGGCGCTGGATGCGCTTGCCGTTCCCTGCGCGATGGCCCTGGGAGATGGCGTGCTGTACCAGTCGTCGTATAGCGGGACCAGCGTGGCGGCGGTGCGCGTCAGCGACGGCAAGCCGCTCTGGACGGCGCGGGCGGATTCCGTCTCAACGCTCACGCTGAGCGGAGACCGGCTGATCGTCGTCTCGACGCCTACCCCATTCACCGCCAAGTTTGGCCTGCCCAGCCTCACCTCGGACAAGGTGGTGGCGCTCAGTCTGTCCGACGGCCATACACTGTGGCAGCGCGAGTTCGCCATCGGCCAGGCGGACGGGCCATACACGCCTGCGTCTACCGCGCTAGACGACACTAACCTGTATGTCGCCTCATCGAGCGGTCTGCGGGCGTTGCGACTGAGTAATGGCGCGCCGCTCTGGGAGCAGAAGAGCAGCCAGAGCAATGGCGGACAGTTCTATACAGATCCCGTGGTGGCGCAAAAGACCGTCTTCGTCCACTATGGATATTCCGCCGGCTTCAATTTCACTCCCGCGCAGCGCTCGACAACGTCAAGCCGCATCCTCGCGCTGAACGCGGAGACTGGCGAGTCCTACTGGAGTGTGTCGGTTCATTCGACCGGCTTCGTCCTTGGCGAGGTCTGAGAGCCGCCTGCAGAGAGGAAAGAGTGATGGGGCTGCGAATCGCGATACTCCTGGCAGTCATCGGCGGACTGGCGCTGATCGGCGTAATCGCCTTTTTCGTCGTGCCCAAGCGGCGCGGGCCGCGAGTGGCCGTCCTCGCTACAGTCGCGGGAGTCCTGATCGTCGCCACGCTCGTTGTCTTTCTCGCGCCTATCTCCAGCGCAACCCAGGCGCCGACCAGTCCGAATCTCTCGCTCTACCTGACGGGGCAGACCTGCGAGCCTGCGCCGCCTACCTTCAATTCCGCCTGTGGCACAAGGACGCAGACACTGCTGAACTTGCGCGCGGCCGATGGCGCGACCCGCTGGACTTCGCCTGTCGATATCCCACCAGAGAAAGGGGAGAATGCCTTCATCGGCGCGCCGATCCTGCGTGATGGCGTTGTCTACACCATCCGTGGAGGCGCAGACCCTGGCGCCGTCGCCGCGACGCTGCTAGCGCTGCACGCGACCGACGGAAGTGAGATCTGGCGCGCTCCGCTTGACTCGACGCCGCTTGCGATGGATGTAGCGGATGGGCAGGTCTATATGCTGCTGAAGTATCACGAGGACGCCTCGCTGGTGCGCGTCTTTAGCGCGAGCGATGGCGCCCAAAAGCAGCAGTTTACATTACCAATCTTCTCCGGATTCGTCGTGACGAACGGCCTAATCATCGGCTGCGACGCCTATCTCTATCTCAACGACCAGAGCGCCGTAAACACCGCCTTCGCCGCCTATCACGCCAGCGACGGCAGCCTCGCCTGGCAGGTCTCGGCGCTGGCGTTCCCGCCATCGCGAGTTGATTCTTCTCCCTGTGCGCTCGCGTTTGGGAACGGCGTCCTCTATCAGGCGACGGAGAAAAGCGGT
The DNA here is from genome assembly GCA_036265775.1 of Ktedonobacterales bacterium. Classification (GTDB taxonomy): domain Bacteria; phylum Chloroflexota; class Ktedonobacteria; order Ktedonobacterales; family JADMIN01; genus DASWAC01. Next base: position 1,526 of record DATAOM010000142.1, read on the forward strand.
GGCGTGACAGCCGTGCGTCTCAGCGATGGGAAGCCGGTCTGGCAGGCGCAGACCGAGTCGGTCGTGGCGCTTGGCCTGAGCGGTGAGCGACTGATTGCCGCCTCTGTCCCGAATCTGACGCTCATCAAGTCGGGGCAGTCGAGCCTGACATCGGAGAAGTTCACCGCATTCGACTTGAAGGATGGCCGTATCCTCTGGCAGCGCGACTTTCCTCTCACAGAGGCGAACGGGCCATACATCTCCGCAACCATCGCCGCGGATGACGAGCGGGCGTATGTCGCTACCAGGAGCGGGCTGCGCGTGTTCCGTCTGAGCGACGGCGCGACGGTGTGGGAGAGCAAGACAGGCGGCGACACACCCTTCTACTCGTACCCAGTCGTAGCGCAAGGAACGCTCTTTGCCCTCAATGGCTACTACCCTGTCTACGAATACCCGCTCGTGCAACACAATGCGCAGGCAAGCCGCATCGTCGCGCTGAACGCCGCGACCGGCGACTCGTACTGGGGCGTGACGGTTTACTCGACTGGCTTCGCGCTTGGAGAGGACTGAGGCGCAGTGTCGCGCGCGGAGACGCCGGGGCGATAGGGCTGGGCATTCGCGGCGCGGCGACCCTGCTCGGCCGGCGTGGGACGCGCCTCGCCCGGCGCGCCAGCGGTTAACTCCTGATAGGCAAGAGGATCACGCGCTGAGATCTTGCCCGCCTCAACCAGCGCGAAGCGCTCGGCCAGCGTCCCCAACAGAGTGAAGATCGCGCTCAGCGCTGAGAAGATGCGCTCCATACGCGCGCCGCTGCGCCAGGCCAGCAGTCGCAGCCCCATCGGCGCGATCAGTCCTCCGCCGAGGACGCCGTAACGGAAGACGCGCCCCCACAGGCCATGACGCAATGGCTGACCGATGCGCTCAGGGACGAACGCCTCGTGCGCCGCCGCGAGGCCGAGTTGCGTGATTGCGCCGACGCTCGCCACGATCTCCAGATCGCCGCGCGCCGTGCGACTCTGCCGACCAGACAGCAGCCCCGTGAGAATGAGCGCCGCCGCGCCAGAGGTGATCGAGGCGGCGAGGAAGAGCGGCCCCAGCAGGATACCAGCCGCCGCCCAGAGTGGCACTGCCGTCGCCGCCAGCAGCACGCCGGTGTAGCCCCCGAGTCCCATTCCAAGCGCGCCGTGAATCAGTGTCAGCAGCCGGTCGGGGAGCAAGAGCGCCAGCCGCGAGAGAGGGCTTCTGCGTTTCAGGATAAAACCGTCCTCAGCCATCTGCCGCGCCGCGAGCAGACCCGACGTGACGCCAAACGCCATGAGAATCCACGTGCCGAGGCTGAGTGGCGAGCGTATCTTGACGACGCGCAGCATGTTGAAGAAGCGCCGTGGCCGCCCCAGGTCGAGGATGAGCAGGACCGGACAGATAATCGCGAGGGCGAGAGCGAGATAGCGCGCGTGGCGCACGGTGACACGATGGCGGGGTCCGCCGAAGAAGCGAGCCAGCGCGCCAAAGAACGCCACACCTGCTGCGATCCCGGCGATAAAGAAGTAGCCGGGAACGAACCATTTCCAGTGCGGCGCCTTGATCATCGGGCGGCCATAGTAGGTTGTAGGCGTGGTTGCGGATGCGCTTGGCGTCTGGCCGCGTCTGGCGCGCAGCGCCGGCAGCAGGATCTGGTTGCGTGGCTGGTCGTAGCGCGTATTTCCCGCCGTCACGATGTCCTCCCCCTCAGAAACAGCGTCAGCAGCGTCGCCGCGCCCAGCAGCGCGCCCGTCGCCGCCGTCACTAGATAGGACGGCAGAACCTGCGCCTGCGGCACATGGGGCGCCTCTGGCAGGTTGTAGACCTCTGGTTTGTCCACCAGCAGGAAGAAGGCGTTGAGGTCGCCGGTCGTGCCGCGCTCGTCCACGCCGTAGAGATAGGCGTCCGCCAGGCCACGGGCATGCAGCGCGCCGACCCGCTCCCGCGCGCGCTGTTGCAGCGCGCTCACCTCGCCGAACTGGATACTCTGCGTCGGGCAGGCTTTGGCGCAGGCGGGCATCAGGCCATCTTTCTGCCGGTCGTAGCAGAGCGTACACTTCCAGGCGCGCCCGTCGGTGTGATTCAGTTCGATCACGCCGAAGGGGCAGGCGATCTGGCAGTAGCCGCAGCCATTGCAGATATCGGGCTGGACGTAGACATCGCCGAACTCGTTGCGGATGATCGCGCCGGTGGGGCAGCATTCGAGGCACCCGGCGTTGGTGCAGTGCTTGCAGACGTTGCTCATCATCAGCCAGCGCGAGTCGCCCAGGAGACCATCGCTCGCGCCATCTGTCGCCACACGCCCGGCGATGGCCTCGCCGCCCGGACCGCCGTTCATGCCCTCCAACCCCATGAACTGTCCTGTGCCCTTGTCAAACTGCTCGATGAAGGCGACGTGGCGCCAGGTCGTCGCGCCGAGGCCGGTGGTGTTGTCGTAGCTCATCCCGCTCAGGGAGTAGCCGTCGGCGGGAAGCTGGTTCCACTGCTTACACGCGACCTCACACGCCTTGCAGCCGATGCAGAGCGTCGTGTCGGTGAAGAAGCCCGTCGCCATGACTATCCCCCACTTTGCTATCAGATAAATAGCAACTCACCCCAGAAGGGGATGGTTTCGTAGCGCAGTATGTCTGATATATGGCCCTTAGCAGCCTTCACCGTCTCATCATTGGGCGACAGGGCGAGTAGTTCATCTGCGAACTCGATCACAAGATAATCGTGTAGGTCGGCGCCATAGACGATGATGTCCGACTGCATGATCGACAAAACTGGATTGCCCGCCTCGCATGGCTCCGCCAGCAGGAAACGATGCTCGAAGACAGGGATTAGTGTTGGCGCTGCCGCAACGAGTTCTCGCACGCGCTGTTCGCGTTCCCCGGCGGTATTTGGCTTCGCTCCCCAGCTTTCCGGCCAGAGATTACTTTCCTCCACGTCAAAGGTCAGGCCATCTACGACTCGCTCCTGCGCACTTCGGATACTATCTGCCCCATGTATCCAGTCATAGAACGATGGACCTTCCTCCAATACCATAGAGCTTCCCGGCTCATGGACAAACGCAGTCGCCAGATAGCTTTCCTTTGGTTGTGGAACCTCGTCCCATCCAAGATAATGAGCGCACCATCTGGGTTTATTGACTGTATGCAAACGCTGCAGAAAGAGTCGGTAATCGGGAGGAAAGCGCAGATTCCACCTGCTCTCTACCGCATTGATCTCCTCGTCACTCAGGCCGTTGAGCCACTTTGTATCGTGCTGCCATGAGCTTCCTCCCGATCCCCATTTGACATACTTCGCGAGCGTCTCCTCGGAAGTGGCTTCTGGAACATTGGCCCAATACGCCTCGGTGTGAGCGCGGAACCAGTCCAGGAACTCCGGACCGAAGCCGTCTGGAATGCTGCTCATCGTAGGGTCTCTGATTCTGAACGCTCATCGCGCTTGCGACCCTTGCGCAGGTCGCAGGTGAACGCCTTGGCCTCGTGGATGCGCACGTTCGGGTCCAGCGCGACGCCGATCAGGTCGTTCGCCACGTCGCCAGTGACTAGCCCGCTCGGACCGAAGTGGTACGGCAGCCCGATCACATGCACGCGCCGTTTGCCGATCTGCAGCGGCTGGACGCGATCGGTCACCAGCGCCCGCGCCTCGATGGACGAGCGTGAGGTGGTGATCGTCACCCAGTCGCCGTTCGCCACGCCTTTCTCCTGCGCCAGTTGCGCGTCGATCTCGCAGAAGAGCGCGGGCTGTAGCTCGGAGAGCCAGCTATTCCACCGCGACATCGCGCCGGAGGTATGATGCTCGGTCAGCCGGTACGTCGTAATGATATAGGGATAGCGCGGATTATCGCGCCCATGCATGGGATTGTCGCGCCGGTCGAAGGTGATGACGCAGGGGTTGTTCTGCCAGTCGGGATAGAGCGCATTGGCGACTGGCGACTCGAACGGCTCGTAGTGCGCGGGCAGCGGGCCATCCTTGAGGCCAGAGGGCGCGTAGAGCCAGGCGCGGCCATCGCCGGTCATGATGAACGGGTCGGCGCCAGCGTGCGCGTCTATCCCCATTGCGTCGGGCTGCGCGGGCGTATCAGGAGCCTTGTCGCGCGGGAAGTCGGGCGTGTCGTAGCCGGTCCAGCGCCGCTGTTCGCGGTCCCACCAGACGAGGCGCTTGCGCTCAGACCACGGCTGGCCGTCAGGGTCCGCCGAGGCGCGGTTGTAGAGGATGCGCCGGTCGTTCGGCCAGGCCCAGCCCCAGCCGCTATGGTTCGTGTGTTCGCCGGGTTTGTCGCGCTCGCGCCGCGCCGCCAGGTTCACGCCCTTTTCTGGAGCGACGCCGCTGTAGATCCAGCAGCCGCAGGCCGTGCTGCCATCGTCGCGCAGCTCGCCGAAACCACTGACCTGCGCGCCGTCCGCTACGCGATAGCCGCTGATCTCCTCGGCGACCGCCTGCGCGCTCGGCTCCTGCATCTCATCTTCGAGCGGGTAGTCCCACGTCATCGCCAGCAGGGGCTGATCGCGCTCCTCCTGGCTGTTTGCGTACAACTCGCGCAGCCGCCGCCCCAGATGGACCATGAACCACGTCTCCGAGCGCGCTTCGCCCGGCGGGTCCACGGCTTTCTCATGCCACTGGAGCATGCGCTGCGTGTTGGTAAAGCTGCCGTCCTTCTCCGGCGGCCACGCGGCGGGCATGAAGAAGACCTCCGTCTCCACCGTCGCCGGGTCCACGCCGTCCAGCTTCCAGAAGTCCGCCGTCTCGACGAGAAACGGGTCGCGCACGACACACCAGTCCAGCTTACGCATCGCCTCGCGCTCGACGCGCGCGCCGGGGCCGCCAACGGCGAAGTTCTCGCCCATCACGAAGAGGCCCTTGATCTTGCCATCCTTCATCTTGAAGAACATCGGATAGTAGGAGTAATCCGTGGCCGGATCGAGCTTGGGCAGATACGAATAGCCCCAGTCATTTTCAGCAGTGGCGCGCTCGCCGTACCACGCCTTGAGTAGGCTGACCATGTACTCCGGCAGATGATGCCACCAGCCGCCTGCGGACTGGTTGGTCGCGTAGTAGTCGTCGAGCGATGGCTGCGACTCCAGCGGCATCTGCAGGTAGCCCGGCAGAAGATTGTAGAGCGTCGGCACATCGGTCGAGCCTTGAATCGTCGCATGTCCACGCAGCGCGAGAATGCCGCCGCCGGGTCGCCCGATGTTGCCGAGCAGGAGTTGCAGGATCGCCGCCGCGCGGATGTTCTGCACGCCGACGGTGTGCTGTGTCCAGCCGACGGCGTAGCAGAACGCGGTGGTGCGCTCGCGCCCGGAGTTCGCCGTGATCGCCTCGGCGACGCGCAGAAAGATGTCTTGTGGCGTGCCACAGACCTGCTCGACGAACTCTGGCGTGTAGCGCGCAAAGTGGCGCTTGAGGATCTGGAAGACGCTGCGCGGATGCTGGAGTGTCTCGTCGCGGGGCGGCGGCGTGGCCTTCGTCCGGCTCAGCCGCTCGGAATAGCTCTCGCCGGTACGCGCGGTGTGTGGCTCGCTCGCAGGGTGCTGCGCCTCGCCTTCATACGCCCAACTCGCCGAATCGTAGATACGCTTCTCGGCGTCGTAGCCGGAGAAGAGGCCCGCCAGATCCTCGGTGTCCTGGAAGTCCTCGCCAATGATGGTCGAGGCGTTGGTATAGGCGAGAACGTAGTCCTTGAACCACTTGTCATGCGTCAGGACGTAGTTGATCAGCCCGCCGAGGAAGGCGATGTCCGTGCCGGGGCGAATCGGCGCAAAAACGTCAGCGGTCGCCGAGGTGCGCGTGAAGCGCGGGTCCACGTGGATGATCGTCGCGCCACGCTCGCGCGCCTCCATCACGAAGCGGTAGCCGACTGGATGGCACTCGGCCATGTTCGACCCCTGGATCAGGATGCAGTCGGCGTTCACGAGGTCCCACTGCGCGGTCGTCGCGCCGCCGCGTCCGAGGCTTGTTCCCAGACCGGGAACCGTGGAACTGTGTCAGATACGGGCCTGGTTGGTGATGTGGACGATGCCTAGATTGCGGAAGAGCTTGAGGATCAGGTAGTTCTCTTCGTTGTCCAGCGTGGCCCCGCCGATGTGCGCGATGCTCTCCAGCCGGTTGACGCGCGTCCCATCCGCTCCATTCAGTTGGAAGTCGGCGTCGCGCGTGGCCTTGACGCGCTCGGCGATGCGCGCCATCGCCCAGGCCAGCGGGCGCGGCTCCCAGTGGTCGCTCTTCGGCGCGCGGTAGAGTACCTGTGTCTGGCGGTTGGGATTGTGGATGAGTTGATACGTCGAGGCGCCCTTGGGGCAGAGACGCCCGTCGTTGATCGGGCTGGCCGGATTGCCCTCGATCTCGATGATGCGCCCGTTCTTGACGAAGACCTGCTGGCTGCAGCCGACGGCGCAGAAGGGGCAGACAGAGGTATACACCTGGGCGTCGCGCGTGCGTGGGGCGAGCGAGCGCGAGGTCTGGCTGATCGGGTTCGGCGCCAGGCCGATATGCGCGCGCAGCGTCTCGCCGAGTCGTGCTGGTCGTTTCGTCTCGCGCGCCATACATGGCCTCCATCCACTGTTTTTCAGCGCGACGCCCACACGCTGATAGTATAGCGGACGAAGCGAGGCCGCGCGAGGCCACAGCGGCGCCATGGTAAATCCGCCGCAATTGTCACGTCTAGGAAACCAGCGAGAAGCACGGGATCCCGCTCATCGCTGGCCACCACTGATTACACATCTGGAGGAGATACACGAGAGAGGATCCACAATGTATACCCGCTTCACTCGCCTGCCGCTGGCGCTCGTCGCGGCATTGCTACTCCTGGCCGGCTGCGCGTCCAGCGCCGTGAACCTTACTCCCACCGCTACACCCCTCCGTCCCGGCGAGTTTTCCGTCTACGCGAAGAGTCCTGTCATTCCACATGGCGTGACGAGCGCCTGGGCGGCGCGCTACGTGGACCCCGGCGCGATGATCTACCACGACGGCGCGTTCCACATGTTCATCAACGCCTTCAACTCCTATCCTGGCGTGACCTCTATTGGCTACGCTACCTCGCCCGATGGCTATACCTGGTCGCTAGCGACTCATGACCCCGTCTTCACGTCAGACAAGGTCACCTACGCGCAGGCCGCCATCTTCGTCTCCAGCGTCCTCGTCGGGGATGATGGGACCTGGACGCTCTACTTCTACACCGTGGACCTCGCCACACATCCACATTCGGTCATTGGCCGCGCGACTGCGCCGAAGCCCACCGGCCCGTGGACGCCCGATGCGGCGCCAGTCCTTACACCAGGCGCGGCAGGCTCCTGGGACGCCTACAGCGTGGCGCATCCAAGCGTTCTCCACACCAGCGCGGGCTATGTCATGTACTACAGCGCCGCTGCCACTGACTCTGATCCACACGACGCCATCGGCATGGCCACTTCACCCGATGGCATACACTGGACCAAGCGTAGCGAGCCAGTGCTGACCGTGGGGGCAGGCGACGCGTGGGATAACCAGATCATCTTCGATCCCAACGTCGTCCAGACGCCGAACGGCTACGTGATGGCGTATTTTGGACTCGGCCCAGTGAGCGTCGTTCCCAAGCCGTTCACCGCGGCTGGCTATGCTACCAGCGCAGACGGTGTGACGTGGACAAAATCGAGCGTGAACCCAGTGCTTTCCACGCTGGATCACCAGAACTGGCAATTCATGTTCCTGGGGAACCTGCTCTACCAGAACGGGACGCTCTTCCTCTACTTCGACCTCCAGCAACAGGCGAAGACCTTCGGCGTTACGGATGTCTTCCTGGCGACGCACACTGGCCTGCTTTCGTCCTAGCGCGCCGGTTTGACCCCGACCATCAGGGCGCGGTTGAGTTGCAGATGCAGGCAGGTGGCCGCGAATCCTGCCGCGCGCAGCCAGGCCAGATGCTGTTCCAGCATGGCGGCGTACTCGCTCTTGTGACGCAGCCGCGCCAGAAAGTCTTCGGCGGTTCCGCCGCTCTTGACCTCGGCGCGGCTCTCCAGCGCCTCCCATGCGGGCGGGATAACATCTGCGAACGCCTCGGCGTCGAGCGCGACGCGCTCCATGTGCAGGAAGATACCGCCGGGAGGCAGAAGCCGCGCGACGAATCCATAGACCGCGCGCTGCGCCTCATGTGGAATATGGTGCAGTGTCTGCACGCTGAACGCGACGGAATAGGTCTGCTCAGGCAGCGCGAGAGTCTCTATACTGGCAAGGTCGTGGCGCACGATCTGGCAGCGATCCGCGTACGGCGCCAGCCTTTGCCGAGCCAGTGCAATCATCGCCTCGGACTGCTCGACGCCGACGACCTGCGCCTCAGGGACGCAATTGAAGAGCGCTAATTCGACCAGCCCGGAGCCGAGACCGAGATCGAGGATGCGGGTTCCGGGAGCGTAGACACGCTCGACAACGGCGGCGAGGATGTCGAGTTGCTCGGCGCGGCTGGGATTGGCGGCGCTCACCACGGCATCCCAATGCTGCGCGAACTCTGGATTCTCCCACTCGTCGTGTCCTGGATGAGTGAAGGGCATGATGGCTACTTTCTATCGTGTAGGTGAGACATTAGATGGCGATAGCGCAGGCGCGCTCTGTAGGGTTGTGTTGTATCATGAGCAAGGCGGCATGGGAAAGAGAGAAGAATTATGGAGCATCCACTAGGTATGCCCGATGTCTTTGCCGACCCTGACATCCACGGCGGTCAGCCGGTGGTCGAGTCAGGCGTTCCAATCTATCTTATCCTTGATATGCTTGCCCAGGGATTTCCACGTGATGAGATGCGCGACGACTACGGGATTACCGAGGAGCATATTCGTGTCGCGCTGCGCTTCGCCGCCGAGTATGTGAAGCGCGAGGGCAGCGATGCCGCCTAGCTGGCGGTTCCTGCTGGATAGAGGCGTGAATTTCCGCACGAAGCGCGAGTTGCTAGCAGTTGGTTTCGGCGCTGTATATCAGCTTGCCGATGTTGGATTGACAGGACTGGCGCTGGATCCTGAGATTTTTGCGGAGGCTCAACAGCGGCGCTTGATACTCATTACCAAGGACACCGATTTCCTGCGCGAACTGCGCTACGCCATTGGTCATGATGGCATTCTCTGGGTGACACAATCTCGAACTGAGCTGCAAGATACTGTCACTGCTACACTAACCCTCGCCGCCCAATATCCGTCTCTCGCCAACATGCGATTCATCGTTCACGTTGGTGGTCAGGTCTCGCCCGCATAATGTTGCGCCAATGCGGATCATGGAGTACCCTCAAAGAAGCTCAGGCGCGTAACTCGTGCAGGATGAGGACTGGATAGGCAATGACCACACAGGAGCAGGATGCGGCGACGGCGCCCAGGCAGGTTCCGTTCGCGCGCGCCGACCTGCATATGCACACCAACCTCGGCGACGGCACGGCCAGCCCGCAGCGTGTGCTCGACGAGGCGCGCAGGCGCGGCCTGCGAGTGATCGCCGTCACCGACCATGACCACCTCGAAGGCGCCAAGCGCGTGCAGGAGATTCTCGACCGCGCAGGCGCGACGGATATCGACCTGATCTGGGGCTGCGAGGTGACGACGCGCGAGGGGCACTTCATCGGCCTCTTCATGAAGCGCCCCATCAAATTCCTGCTGCATGTTGAAGACGCCATCGAGCAGATCAAGGACCAGGGCGGCCTGACGGTCATCCCGCACCCGATGGGCCGCCTCGTGCCCAGCCTCAGCCGCCGCAAGATCGAGGAGTTGCTGAATAAGGGCTACCAACTCGACGCCATCGAACTCTACAACCCCTCGCCAGCCAACGCCAACGCGCGCGCGCAGGTGATCGAAGCCAACGCGCGCTGGGGCCTCGCGGGAACCGGTGGCAGCGACGCGCATTTCTGGCAGCACATCGGCGCAGCGTACACGCTTTTCCCCGGAACATCTGCCGCCGCGTTGCGCGCCTCAATTTTGGCGAAGCTGACAAAGCCCGGTGGGATGGAGCATCCACCCGAGCGGCTGCCGATCTCGGCCTACCTCGGCCAGCAGGTCCTCAGCCTCATCATCGATCCGCCGCGCAAACTCTCACGCATGTACTTCTCTCACGACCACGCCGAGGACACCCGCCAGACGCCAGTCATTCCGTAGCGCAACGACTATGAGGCGGCCTGTCTCCGACCACGCGCTTCAAGTGTGACGTACAGAATTATCAGGTATATTGCTACGAGGGCAATCGCTGCGCCGCCGAGATTTGTGCTTATGGAGGTTAGCTGGTCAGAAATAACGTTGTGGCTGCTGATAGCTTTATCCAACCCGTCACTTGAGCAGATACGTCCCGGAGCATTCATTGCCGCCAATAACCAGCTATTAAAGGCGCCCTCGAAGCCACTCATGACGACTGTACTCATAAATATGC
>DATAOM010000143.1:0-12971 GCA_036265775.1 Ktedonobacterales bacterium
GGCAAAGGAACTCCGCTTGAGACTTCCGGTTGGCCTTTTCACAGTGCCCACAAGCAGAGCATGTCCGGCTGGTATTCCTGGGGTCTACCAGATACACCGGCACACCCGCTTGCGCCGCCTTGTAGGTAATGTAGTGGCGCAATTGGAAGAACGCCCAGGATTGCCGCTCGTAGCGATGTTCGTGTCGAACCGTGACCCGCCCCCTGATACCACTCAGGTCTTCGAGGGCGAGTGCCTTGCACGATACGGCGGCTTTCTGGACAAGTTTCTTGCTAATGCAATGGTTCACATCAGATTGAAAACGCGACTCGCGGCGGCGTATCTGGCGCAGGCGTCGTTTCGCGTTCTTGGTTCCCACCTTCTGCAAGCGCTGGCGGCGCAGGTGGTAGCGACCGCGCACGATAGGAATCACTCTGCCGGTGAAGTGTTCGCCTTCGCTGTCGGTCGCCAGATTGACGATACCCAGGTCTACGCCCAGCGTCCCGCCCTCTGGCTCAACTGCCAGCGGCGCTTCCCGGCTCTGGGTCACATGCAGGTAGTAAGCGCCAGCGCGCCAGATCAGATCGGCGCCGCCAATCTCCCACTCAGGGTCAACCAGCATGGCGTGCTGGCGCTCGCCCAGGAGCAGACGGCAGATAATGCGACCTTCCAGGGTGTTGAGCGAAACCCTGTCGAGGCTCATCAAGCGGTAGGTGCGTGCGTCATAACGGATACTGCCACGCGGGCCGAAGGTGGGGCAGGTGTCGCGCTTCTTTGCCTTCACCGCCTTGATGGCTTCCACCGCCTTGGCCCTCGCGCACACGGCCAGTTGCGCGCCCAGACTAAATCGCTCGCGGGTCTCACCATACACCCGGTGATGCGCCGTGTTGGTGTTGGTGATGCCCTCATCCCAGCATACCCGCGCCACCCATGTCGCAGCCGCGTTGAAGGCGTGTTGCGTCGCGGTCAACGCGGCGTCATGGCCGTCAACGTCCAGCTTGCAACAGACGGTGCGGGTGAGCATTTTGTTCATAAGGACAGTCTAGCCCAGAAAGGGAGGAGCGGCAATTCATCCCCGCACTAAAGTACGGGGGGTTCCTGGCCGCATTTCTATGAACCGCACCAAGGTGGTAGTGCTCGCCCTGTTCGCGAGCTACTGGGTCTTCGTGGTCGCGCTCCTGCTGGCCGCACGTGATTTCTACGACAGTCAACTGCCTCAAGAACTGAGGGTACCGGGCAACAATCAGCTGCCGGGTGAGATCGGTACCCTGCTGGTCGTCACCGCGCTCTTTGCTGTGCTGTCTACCGGCGTCATCCGCAGTTGGCGCTGGACCTTCTGGCTGATCCTGATCGTCTTCCTGGTCAACATCGTGCGGGTACCCGCTGCGACGCTTCAGCTTGCTGGGATCGCGCCGAGACAGGGCCCTGTCTGGGATGTGGCGCTCCAGGCGGTCGTGGGCCTGATCCAGTTTGCCATCGCGCTGGCCATGCTGGCTGGCTACCGTAAGGCAGGAATCTGGGGCGCCTTTTGACGGCAGAGGAGGTCTGGAACGCCTGAGAACAGGTGATGTATAGCCCACGTCCCCAGTTCATGCCGGCGGGGATGATAGAACAGTTGTGGACCAGGGTGCGCGCACTCTCCATGGTCGCCAGGACAGAGCTTGTAGTAGAACTCCGCCCCCACCCTCCCCACAAGCGGAGAGGGAGTTGCTAGTCGCGCCGGTGGGCGCGAAGCATGGCCTCGGCTTCAGCGGCGAGGAGATGGCGCAGCGCGTCTGGCTCAAGGATGCGGACATGGCGGCCCCAACCCAGGAGCCATTGCGTGATCTCGCTCAGGTCGCGGACGGCGAGGGTGACGAGCAGGCCGTCGGGCGTGTCGTCCAGTGCAAGGGTGAAGTAGGAGGGAGACTCGCGCACCCAGCGCGCGACCTCTGGCGCGAAGAGCGCGGTTACAGTGATGTGCGGCGATTCTTGCTGGCGCTGGCGCGGGTTGACGCGGACGGTGGCGGGGCGCTCGAAGGTCTCGGGAAGGGTGGTCACGCCTTCGATGCGTTCGAGGCGGAAGGTGCGCTGGCCGCGCCGGGTGTGGCAGTAGCCAGTGAGATACCAGGATTGGCCGACGTGGGCGAGGCTGTAGGGATCGACGACACGAGGAGTCAAGGCGGCGGATGCAGTGGATACGGTGGCGGTTTCTGCGCCGATGCGCGTGGTATAGCGGGTGTGGTAGTCGAAGCGGACGCGGCGGGACTCGACGATGGCGCCGCGCAGCAGTTGGAGCTTTTCGAGCTGCTGCGCCGTGTCGGGACGCGCGGCGTCGGTGACGAACTGGATGCGCTCGCGCAGGGATTCGACGGTCTGACGCTGGGCGTCGGGAAGGACACCAAGGATCTTGCGGCTGGCGGAGTGGGCGACGGTCTGGTAGTGGGCGTCGAAGCTCTGGGCCACGACGTCGGCGCCGAGGAGGAGAATGGTGGCTTCGTCGGCGCTGAAGCTGACGGGCGGGAGGAAGTAGCCTTCGACGAGGGAGTAGCCGCGACCGGGGATGGAGACGATGGGGACGCCGGCCTCGCCAAGGGCGAGCATGTCGCGGTAGATGGTGCGCTTGCTGGTCTCGAAGGTCTCGGCGAGGTCTTCGGCGCGGCGCCAGCGTTTGCCCTGGAGCTCGAGGACGATGGCGAGGAGGCGATCGGTACGGTTCATGAGTGAGCGGGTCCACTGGATGACTTGAGTGCGACCAGGTCATGCTTAATGCGCTTGCGGTAGAGGCCTTCGCCGAGACGGTCGCAGCTCGCAAGCGCTGCAGTGAATCGCTTGCGAGCTGCTGTTTGATTTCCTCGCGCCGCTTCCAACCGACCGTAGACCCACAGCGACTTGGCTTCGGCATAGGGATATGGCATCGCACGCGCCAGACGCAGCGCCTCATCCAGCGCTGCTTCAGCCACCTCCCAACGCTCCTGCATAACTGCAAGCAGCGCTTGAATACGCAAAGCATCCACGCGAATACGAGGCTCGGCGCTCGCAAGGACCATCGTCACTCTCTCCTCGGCCTGCGCCATTTGCCCCAGCGCGCCTTCGGCCCACGCCAGCCGTATCAGCGCTTCCAATGCCTCAGTTTGAGGCGGGATGGATTGAGTCGCCCGAAGATATGATTCCACGCGAAGACGCGCCGTCTCCGCGCAATCAGTCAGCAGATCGGCCTCGGCGAGCAGACAGGTGGCCGCATCAAACAAAAAGAGCGTTCCCAGCTGCTCGATTCGTTGCATCGCTTGATCAAGAAGACGTCGGCCGTTCTCGTCGTGTCCCTCTGCGAGCGTCAGTATGCCCGGCCAGATCGCGACGCCCGCCGCATCCCAGGTTTCATAGCGGGGATCCACCTCCTGCGCGATTGCCATGGCGCGCGCCAATGTTGTGTGTGCGCGCTGCCAGTCGCCAGACAAGAACAGGAAGCGCGTGAGGCTGCCCAGCTGCCAGGCGATGTGAATGGGCTCCTGGCGCTGTTCAGCCACTACGAGGGCCTGCTCCAACTGCGACAACGCTAGCGGAAACTCGCCAGCTTCCATGTAGCGTGCGCCAAGCATGTTGTGCGCCATCACAACGACCATGGTCTGACCAGTGCGCTCCGCCATGGCCAGAATCTCCTGGCGCACGCCTATATCTTCAGGAAGACGCCCTGTCGCATAGAGCCGGTGCAACGCCCAGGCAAGTTGCGCCTCATCACCAGCGACTCTCGCCAGTTCGACTGCGCGCTTGGCAGCGGACAGTTGATCGTCATCGCGACCTGACCCCAAGTAGACCAGAGCGAGGCCTCGATACACCGCAGCTAATCGTGATGCAAGCGCAGGACTGAGCGCCGATGGATCGGCAGGCTCGAGACGCGCCAGAACTGCCTGCGCGCGCGCCACCGCCGCTTCCATCGTCTCATGTCCCAATTTCCCCTGGACTTCCAGCAGTTCCGCCAACGCCCGCAGTTCTCCGTCCTCATCCCCGATAGCCTCATAGGCGAGCAGCGCACGCTCCAGCAGTTCGATGGCCTCATCGTTACGACCCTGAAGGTAGACGGCGTCGCCCAGCTTTTTGAGCGCCTGCGCCGTGCGCGCCTGGTCACCCAGTTCGCTGGCCAGGGTGGCGGCAATGCGGTAGTGTCCTTCGGCCTCGGCGTGGGCGTAGACCGCCTCTGCCTGAACGCCCGCCAGCAGCGCATACGGCAGAGCGCGCGCGCCCTCGTCGGCCGTCAGCAGATGGTAGACAAGCTCGGTTGCTCGCCGTTCATGGTCGTGAAGTCGTTCGATGGCATCGGCTGCAGCGCGATGCAGTCGCCGCTTGCGCCGGGTGGAGAGGTCGGCGGAGAGTGTGTCGAGGGTGAGCGCATGATTGAAGTGGTAGCGATCATGCTGCCCCTCGCGCACGATCCCGGCCCTGGTAGCTTCTTCGAGCGCCTCTTCGACCTCCCGCTCGCCGCGCTCGCTCATGTGCTGCAGATCGGCGAAGGCGAAAATCTGTCCGAGAACACTTGCCTCACGGAGTGTGTCCTGCGTCAGCGGCGCCAAGTGGGCGAGTCGCTGGCCGATGACCGCACGAATACTCTCCGGCGTAGGAATCGGCTCGCTGGCGCCGAGGCGCCACTCTCCTTCCTCGAACCGCAGATTGCCCTGCTCTTGGAGCGCGCGGGTGAGTTGGCGGGTGAAGAAGGCGTTGCCCTCGCCGCGTTGCTGGATCAGCCGCGCGAGTTGCAGTGAGACGGACGCCGCAGTGGACTGCGCGCCCTCGCCGCCGCCCAGTGTCACGCCGATCAAGGCTGCGGTCTCTTCGCTGGCGAGTGGCAGTACTGTGATCTGTTCCACCAGTTCGTCGCGGTTCAGGTCATGGAGCGCAGCCGCGAGCATGCGATTGACCTCGACATCGCGATAGGTCGCCACGAGCAGAATGCGGTGGTCGCGGGAATGGCGCGCCAGGTGTTGTAGGAGGTCGAGGCTGGCGCTGTCTGCCCAGTGGAGGTCGTCCAGCAGGAGGGCGAGTGGCGCCTGATTGGCAAGCGCGCGCAGGAAGCTGGTCACCTGCCAGAGGAGCCGTTGCAGGGCGGCGCGGTCATTGATCTGCGTAGGCGCCTGGTTGTTCTCCGGGTGATCGGGGACGAGGCGCGCGACCTCGGGCCATTGCGCTGAGAGCGCTGAGGACGCCGCATCTCCAATGCCTGCCGCAGCCATCGAGAGCGCTTCGAGGAAGGGATACCAGGCGACGCTCTGTTGCGGCTCGTAGCAACGCCCGGTGAGGACGTGGAAGCCCCGTACACGCGCGCTCACCGTAATCTCCTGCGCGAGGCGCGTCTTGCCGATTCCTGGCTCTCCCGAGAGGGTGAGCATCCGCCCCTGACCCTGAGCGACGGCCTGCAGCGTGTCCTCGATCACGACGAGCTCAGCTTCGCGTCCGACCAGCAGACCCACAGGAGTGGCGCCGAGGAATCCTCCGGTGGGCGGACGTGGCGCGGCGTCTCCTTCATCGCGCGGGGACGGCAGAGGCGCGACGGCCTCCAGCGCGGCGCATTCGGCGGGGGAGAGGGAGAGAGCGTCGGCGAGCAAGGTGGCGGTCGTGCGCTGGGGCCGGCGGACGCCGCGTTCGAGCATGCTGATGTAGACAACGCTGAAACCGGCGAGTTGCGCGAGTTGGGCCTGGGTGAGATGGGCGGCGCGACGATAGCGCTTGAGCAGGAGACCGAACGCGCGCGCAGACGTGGTGGATGTGGCTGATACTAACGTCATACCAGCTACCCTCCCCACCGGTTGCGTTGCTGGTTCCTGAGAGCTATCCATCGGTGGCGTACACACGAGCGACTTGGCGGCTCTCCGCCACACTATATCATCCCTCCCACCACAGCATCAGTTTCTGTATTAGTCGCTGTATCAGTTGTTTCTGTTGATTTCATGGGCATTTGGGCATGTTGTGACTGGAGCGGCGCGGCTATGCGCGGCGACCATCTATCGAAGTGGATCTGAATGGGGAAGAGGGAGATCATGATCCGCGAGAATCGTAGCGCACGCCTAACCCAGACGCCGTCAGCAATCATGTCGCCGCCGTGGCGACATATCGCCACCAGCATTGTCGCCTTCTCACTCGTTACAGTCTTCTTCATTAACCTCGCCAACGTCGCCAGAGCCAACACCAGTGGCTTCCACGTCGCTAGTGCGCCCAGAGTCTACACGCCCGTCAAGGGAACCGTGAAGCTGGCCGGCGTCGTGGACCTCGCCAAAGCGCCCAAGGTCACCTCCAGCGCCCAGACTTCCACGACCAGCGCGCCCATACGTTCTGGCGATCCGCTGACGCCGGAGCAGCGGCAGGCGTACGAACAGAGTGTGAAGGCCAACCCGCAGGTCAAGAATCCACACCCCAACACCCGCAGCGGCGACGGCAAGAATCCCAGCTTCGTCGGCAGTGGCGTCACGCCGCTGGTTACCAAGAGTGTGGATGGCCTCACCAGCGCGCAGTCTGGCGGCGACACATATATCAACCCAACGATCGCGACGGACCTGAGCTACGTGATGGAAGGAGGCAACAGCGCCGTCGCCATCTACCGCGCCTCCACCGGCGCGCTGGCCTATGGCCCCTATGCCGCCAGTTCCTTCTTCGCCCCCATCTACACCAACGGCGACACCTTCAATTATCCGCGGATGTATTACGATGTGATGCGTGACCGCTGGGTCGTCTCCATGCTGCAGGCCCACGGCGGCGCGTATTACATCGCCCTGGCGATTAGTGTCAGCAACTCACCGACGCAGCCCTCCCCCGGTGGGCAGTACTACATCTACCAGCTCGGCACGAACTTCGAGCCGAGCGGCCCAACGCCGAGCAACTGTCTTTACATGAAGATGGGGATGGACTACTGGGGCGTCTACTTTACCTGCCTGAACTATCGGCAGGGAAGTGTCGTTGGCAACACGATGCTTGCCCTGGCTAAGGCGCCCATGCTGAGCGGTGGCAGCGTGACGTCCTGGTCCGTCAACGATGGGCTGCAGCGCGCCGCTGGCGGGCCGGCGTTAGCGACCAGCCCAGCGATCGAGGAAGGGGTGCAGGACGCTGAGTTCTTCATCTCCACTGATTCCGGAACCGTCAGCTCGAACATGGGACTGTGCGCCTGGACCAACCTCAGTAACATCACCTCGTCACCGTCGACGGTGACCTGCCAGAACGTCAACCTGGGTCTCACTTACGACGACGCATTTCCTGCCAGACAGCCGGGCACCTCGACCCGTATCTCTGGAGGCTTCGGTTTGGATCAGGTGTACTACAAGGCAGGGCGCCTCTACTTCGCGCAGTCCATCGCGCTGGGGGGCGATCACGATGGCATCTACTGGGCGGAGGTCAAGCCGCAACTGACAACCAAGGCAACGCACAATCCGCAGTGGGTCAATGGCGCGGTGGTGACGCAGGTAGCGTACTTCGACTACGGCTCGACCTACGACCTTTTCAATCCGGTGCTGATAGGGACGGATGAGAACGACATCGCGCTCGTCTACAGCATCTCTGGACCGTCGCTCTACGCCAGCATCGAGTTGACCGGGCGCAAAGCGAGCGACGCGGACAATACGCTTGGCCAGGGCGCTGGCTTTGTATCCGTCGCCGATGGCACACACATCGCCTTCGCTTGGGGCAACTACTCGGCGTGCGCGATCTCGCTGAACTCCGTGACACGCGGTGGCGTGTGGTGCGCAGGTCAATATACCGGCTCCATCGCCGTTCCCGGCTGGAACACACGCCTCTTCAACCTGCGCGCCGAATAGCCCTGCGCCCGAATTCACCCGCTCGCGCCACCGATACCCCCATGCTAGGAGAGAGATCGTGACTTCCATCCCATCCGGCGCCCGTCCACCGAGCGCCCGCATCCATCGCCCTACCACCAGGCCCCCCTGGCGCCGCGTGGCCGCCAGCCTCGTCGCGTTCTCACTTCTCGCCGTCCTTACCATCAGCCTCGCCAGCGCCGCCAACGCCAAGGGGAGTGGCGCCCGCGCCGCGAGCGCGCCTCGCGTCTATACGCCCACCGCTGGCGGGCCAGTCACACTCGGCGGGGTAGTGAACCTCGCCAAGCTGCCCACGATCCCAGCAGGGACGAAGACCACTGCTCCTCCTCCTCCGCAGGTGGATCCGCTGACTCCGGCGCAGCGCCAGGCGTACTGGAACAGCCGCAAGGCCACTCCCGGCGCGCCGACCGTCACTCCTGGCGCCCACACGACGACCACCAGTGGCCTGAGTCCTAGCTTCGTGGGTGGTGGGGTCAACCCGTTGCTGGTCAAGAGCGTGGATGGGCTAGATAGCGCACAGACCGCCACGACCGCCGCGCCCAATCCCGCCATCGCCGTGGATCTGAGCTATGTCATGGAAGGAGTAGATGGCGGGATCGCCATCTACAGCGCCGCAAGTGGCGCGAAGCTCTATGGCCCCTACTCCCCCGCCAGCTTCTTCGCCCCCGTCCACCACGCCACCTATTTCTTCACCAACCCGCAGCTCTACTACGACGTGATGCGCGACCGCTGGATCGTCGCCTATCTGGAGTACAGCTCCTTCACCCCCATCAGCTATCTGGATGTGGCGGTGAGCCAGACGACCTCGCCGACACAACCGACTCCTGGCGGGCAGTACAACATCTACCAGTTCGCCACCAATTTTGCGCCGCTCAACGGCGTGCGTAGCCAGTGCACGTATCCCACGCTGGGAGTGGACTACTGGGCCATCTACTTCACCTGTATCAACGACCGCGGCGGCGCCTTTGTCGGCAACACCCAGATCGCCATCAATAAGGGTCCCATGCTGAGCGGCGCCACAACCAATCTCTGGACGCTCAATGACGCAATGACGACGAATCCCGACCGCATTTATCCCAGCGGGCAGCCAGCCTTCCGGCTGAGTCCCGCGATTGAGGAGGGGATACAGGACGCTGAGTTCTTCGTCTCCGTCGATTCGGGCTATGGAACGGCCAGCCAGAACCTCGGGGTCTGTGCCTGGAAGAATATGAGTACTGCCGCCACGACCATGCCAAGCATCAGCTGTCTCAATCACAACTTGACCGGCGCCTACTACAAAGACCCACCACCCGCTCGGCAGCCAGGTGGGCCGAACACCATCGCTACTGGGTATGGTATGAAGCAGGTCTACTACAAGGCAGGTCGACTGTTTCTGGCGCTCCCCACCGCATTGGACATCAAGGAGGGTCCCGGCGATGGTATTTGGTGGATGGAGGTCCAGCCAGTTTTCGATTTCCTACCCGATCCGACGACCATCTACACTGTGCTCGACACGCAGATATCGCTGTTCTTCTATGGCACGATGGATACGTACATGCCGACGTTGATTGGCACGGACGAGGACGATCTCGCCCTCGTCTTCAACAGTTCAGGTCCTAGCATGTACCCCGGAATCGGCATGGTGGGCCGTAAGGCGTCTGATCGGCCCGGCATCATGGATGGCGGCAGCGGCGCGTTTGTCACGGTCGCCAGCGGCGCGCATGTCCAAACCTCTGGCGCCTGGGGCGGCTACTCGTCGTGCGCGATCGCCCTCAACTCGGTGACGCGCGGCACAATCTGGTGCGCAGCCGAGTACGTGGGGTCCGTCGGTGAACCCGGCTGGAATACGCGCCTCTTCAGCTTCCGCACGGAGTAATTGTCTGGCGGCGAGTGATGCATTTCACCGTGGGGAACGCCATGCGCGTGACGTTCCTCTGTTATTTGCGCCGGACCATGTCGAGGCTAGAAGCGGCCGATGGCGAAGGTGGCGGCGACGCTGGCGACGCCGACGCCCAGACCGAGAATCACCTGGCCAACGGTGTGGCGGCCCAGCTCGACACGCGACCAGGCCACCGCGACCGCCGCGAGGATGGAGGGGACGGCGAGCGTGGGAACGAGGAGGGTGAGCAGGGTAGCGCAGGCGGCGGCGGTAGTGGTATGCGCGCTGACCTTATACCAGAAGTTGATGACGCCATCGGCGAGATTGGCGACGACGGAGGCGACGGCGGCCTTAACCGCGACGGCGGGCGCGCCGAGCCATTTGAAGGCGAGGGCGAGCAGGATGAGACCGGCGAGGCCGAAGGGATAGAGGAGGTAGCGCTGCTTGCGCACGCTGACGTCGAGATCGGTCCAGTGGCCGCGCGCGACCTGGTAGCCGACGAGGAGCGTCACGGGGAGCGAAGTGAGGGCGATGGCGAGCAGGAGAAAGCGAAAGGAGAGGCCCAGGTTGCCGCTGGTGGCCACGTCGATGATGATGGCGAGGGTGACGAGCGGATAGACGATCGGGTGGATGATAATGGATATCCAGCGGGCGACCGCGCGGCGCGTCGTCATCTTCGGCGCTGTCTCATCCACAATCATTGCTCTCCCTTTCCGCTGGCCGGTCTGCGGCGGGCCATAGACGGGCGCGATAGACTGCGCCCCTACAGATATGTTTATTCATGACCGGGGCGAAAACCCACGTTATACATCTGGCGCAATTGACGCGCCGCTGGCGAGCATAGCCGCAAAACCGCGCACATGTCAAGGTCGCGTACCCAAGTATACGCGAAGCAGAGACAAAAGGCGCAGCAAGTGGCTGCAGGGGCGGACAGATTGGGCGAGCAGATTGGTCGGGCAAATTGGTCAGCGGCGTAGGGCCGAGGCTATGGCGTGGCGAACGTGAGGCAAACGGCGGCGGCCAGGGGTGTGAGCGCGTAGAGACCGTAGCCGCTGAGCATCAGAACCAGCGTCTGCCATCCTGCGGAGGTCGCGTTCAGGCTAAACAGACTGCCCACATGCGAGGGACCGGGGCTGTGCATGCGGTACTGGAAGCCGCCTCCGGCCAGAGACCCGCCAGCGGGGCAGGAGACTGTGGCGCTGCCGATCTGACCTGTGAAGATGAAGGCGCCAGTCTGGCGCGGGTAGCTCGCCGATATGGCCACGCCGGAGAGGCACTCGGCGAAGCGCGTGATGGGGCGGGCGACGGCGTCGTAGTTGCGCAGCGAAAAGACCCATACCGGCACAGCGATGGGAGCGGCGTCGCTACGGGGCCAGCTCCCCTCGAGCTCGATGTTGGCGAGTGAATTCCCGAGGTCGAATCCGCCGCCGACAAGCGTCTCGCCAGCGTTGCAGAGGCTGACGCTGCCGCCGAGATTGTCATTGAAGGTATCGGCGGGCGTGGGGGCGAGGTTATCGGTGGCTCCGCGCTGGGTTACGACGGCTCCGGGCGCGCCAGAGAGGCATTCGACGTAGACGGCGTTCGTAGCGCTGGCCTGGGGGATGGCCTGGGAACTTGTCTGGGCGGTCGCTCCGCCGTTGATGGGCTGGGGTGGGGCGAGGGAGACGCTCCACGTGGTCGCGCTGGTGATCTGCGCCGCGACGACGCGCGCGCTCTGTGGCATGTCCCATCCACCGCCGAGCGCGATCTCTCCTTGCGGACAACTGACCGAAAACCGGCTCGTGTATGGGGTGGTGGGCGTCACGGTCAGAGAAACCTGATGCACAGCGGGTCCGCTCGTCGGCGCGGAGGTCGCGGTGGGTGTGCTCGCGCCGGGAGTGGTCGTCGCTCCGCTGGTCTGGCCGCTGGCGACGGCGCAGCCGAGCAACGCCAGGAGCAGCGCGAGAGCGCTGGCCAGGATCGCCGGAAGGCGTCGCGTTGTGGGTGGTATGGAGGGGTTGAGCGGGTCCATGGCGTTCTCCTTCGCCGGCAGAGGTTGGATACGCGCGAGGGCTTGCTGTGGATTGGTGGTGTGGCGATGGACGCCTCGTCTGTGCGCTCCTGCTGGGCCAAGAGCGGCGCAGACGGGACGCCTCGCCAGAGTGCGACAGAGTGTGGCATAGCTTGACCGACGAAGGCGCTGGCGGTCGAACTGGCTAAGCGCCAGGGCTAAACCACGGCTAAATCGGGGCTAGGCGCTTGGGCAATGGACGGTGGGGTTCCACATGGCGAACGTACCATCGGGATTGTGCTTCCAGATCCAGGCGTGCAGGGAGTAGAAGGCTGGCAGGCCAAAGCGGTTGCCATCCGGCGTCAGCATGAAGCGATGGCCGAAGAGCGAGGGTGGCGATTTATGCGTGGCGTCCCACTGTGCCTGGAACGTGACGTATTCGACGGCGACAAGATTCAGACGCCCGTTCTTCTGTGGCTCGTAGACGAGGGCCTCTGGCTTGAGTGGGTTGACCTCGGTGGTACCGACGAGATCGCCATTGACGTAGTGGACTCCCATGGCGCCGACGCCGGGGTTGTCGATGCAGGCGATGCCTTGCGCGTCCTT
This sequence comes from Ktedonobacterales bacterium, assembly GCA_036265775.1. GTDB lineage: Bacteria > Chloroflexota > Ktedonobacteria > Ktedonobacterales > JADMIN01 > DASWAC01. The sequence goes on from DATAOM010000143.1 coordinate 12,224, forward strand.
GAGTATCCCGTACTTGTGCGCTGTGGCGACGGAGAGCGAGTGATAGCGGGCGGTGGCGGCGCGGACATCGCCAAGGGTCACGCGGCCATTGCCATGATTGGCGCCGACCACCCCGGCGGTGAGCGCCAGAACGGTGACGAGCACGGGGACAATCGCGAGGGCGAACTTGATGGGCTTGGTGAACTTGATAGCGCGCATGGTGGGTTCCTTCTTGGTTCCTTACTGTGATGGTCGCAGGTGGGCGCGACTAGCTGCGCCCTGATAGACAAAGGTCGCTCTCCCAGGGAGGTATGGTGGTTCAGCGGTAGGAGTAGGGGTCGAGGAGATGCACCTCGTAGATCTTGTCTACGGGCAGGTTGTTGCGCCGGGCGGCGCGGCGAACCGCCTCGGGCGAGGGCGCCTCGTAAATGCAGAAGCTCTTCGATTTGTCCTCGGTGACGTAGGAGTGAATCCAGGTCACCAGGTCATCGCTGTTGTTGGCGACGATCGCGCCCCAGACGTCGGCGCCTTCTTCCACGTCGGGGGGGTAGAGACCATCTGGGAAGGTGCGCTCGATGAGATAGCGTGGCATGGCCGTCCTCCTGCCGTTTTCCTGCTGCTGTTCCCGCCTGGCTGACGCGGCGCTCGCGTCTGACAGTCCAGGTAAAGGCAGCATACCGGCGCGGGGTGGCGCGCCACATCGGAGGAAGCCCCCATGTTGGGTTGTGAAACACCCCCATATTGACACTCCCCACACCCAAAGGTGGGG
>DATAOM010000144.1:0-2279 GCA_036265775.1 Ktedonobacterales bacterium
GCTCACGCTGGCGGCGCGCGAGGCCGACATCATTGGGGTGGAAGCGCAGTTAATATCCGCCCAGGGATGGAGCGACCCCAGCGAGCGCACCGAGGCGGCGCTGGGGCAAAAGATGGCGTTGCTGCGAGAGGTCGCGGGAGAGCGCTTTGACGCCATCGAGTTGAATTATGGATTCCAGGCGGTCATCGTCACCGAGAACCGACAACTGGCGGCGGAGCAGCGCGCGCGTGAACGGGCGGCGACGGGGGTAACGCCGGAACAGATCCTGGCCAATCCCTATCTGCTCATCGGCACGGTGGAGCAGATAGTGGAAACGCTGCAACGACGGCGTGAAGAGTTTGGCGTCTCGTATTTGCAGGTCTTCTTTCAGGATGTCGATGCGTTCGCGCCGGTGGTCGCACGCCTCGCAGGCACATAAACCAGGACAAAACCAGGGCGTACGGCGCTATAATCGCTGGTGTGGCGCCAGTGAGAGCGCGACCGGGATTCGCGGGAGAAGGCTCTTGGGAAGCGCAGACGTCGCAGGCGCGCAGATCCGTCCGGCGACGCAGGCGGATCAGGCGGAGATCACGCGCATCGTGCGCTCGTCGAATATCAACCCGTTTGGTCTGCGCTGGTCGCGCTTTCTCATCGCCGAGGACCAGGGGCGCATCACCGGCGTTGGGCAGGTCAAACAGCATGGCGATGGCAGCCGCGAGCTGGCCTCCATCGCCGTCGTTCCAGAATATCGCCACAAAGGGGTCGCCACCGCCGTCGTCAACGCCCTGCTGGCGCGCGAATCTGGCGTCCTCTACCTGACCTGCCGGCGCCAGATGGAGCCGTTCTACAACCGCTTCGGCTTCGTCACGGTCGGGCGCGAGGAGATGTCGCCCTACTTCCGGCGCATCGCCTGGGCGACGAATCCCCCACGATTCCTCGCGCGTCTTTTCGGCTTTGGCGAGGAAGGCGGCCTGATCATGAAGCGCGCCGCCAGCCCCGCGACTACTTCACCGTCACCTGGCGCACCGTGAAATAGACCGCGCTGTTCTGGTCGCGGACGTTTTGCAGGGCGATGTAGACCGTGACCGAGCCGTCTGCGCGCTTCCAGCAGAGGTCGGCGTTCGCACAGGCGCTTGGCGTCGCGCCCTGGTAGGGGAAAGCTGGGCTGATCTGCCAGTCACTTTGGGGCATTCCGCCGTTGTAGAACGCTCGCAGGCCCGTCGCCGTGAGCGCGCTGGTGCAGGCGTCCCACTGCTCGACGCTGGCTCCGCCCTGTGTGTTCGTCGTATGCGCGACACCCTCGACTAGCGCGGGGAAAGGCACGTTGGTCAGCGTGGGGAAGAGATACGCCTCTTTCGCCTGCTTGCCGTCGCAGCGTATCGTGCTGCCCCGACCGGAGGGGGTCAATACCTTGACCGGCTGGGTCGCCGCCTGCGAGGCGTAGGCGGTTGAGCCGCACGCCGCCAGTCCTAACAGCGCACCCAGGAGGAATAGGCCAGCGAGCGTTTGCTGTGTGTGCCGTGTGTGCCGTGTTTGCCGCATGATCGCATGCCCCACTTTCAACGCGCGCCCTGCAGCGCATAGTCTACCGCCCTGTTCCCAGCTCTCAACGCCTATGACGCCGTAAGCCCGCGCCGAGTTCCCCTGAGTTCTTTGGCGCCTATAGTACACGATCTACGGCGATTCCGGGCGGTCAAAGTGGTGGTTGAGCCAGGCTTGGGCGCTGCGGCCATGGCCAAAGGTCAAATATAAGATGTAGCGAGTACTATCCATCAGATGATCGTTCTGTTTGAGCGGCTGTTCAGGCAAGAGGGGCGCTCCGGCTCTGCCGGTGGAGACGGGCGCGCTGTCGTACTGGTAGCTGGCGTATTCGGCGAGGGTGTGGACGCAGCGTGGCGAGATGGAGAGGCCACGCGTGCCGTCCTCACGCTTGGAAAGCAGCCGCGTGATGGTCTGGATGCCGGGGCGGACGGCGTTCGCGGCGGGGAACGCGCGGCAGGGCAATTTGGCCTCGGCGAGGGCATGATCGAGCGCGCGGATATGCTCTGGCTCGTCGGGGCCACAGCGCCAGACGCGCACGTTATATTTGCGCGTCAATTCGAGCAGGGCAGGGATGACGACGGCGTCGAGCGGGGCGCGGCGCTGGTAATACTCATCGAGCTGCCAGGCGCGCTCGTCGCCATCGATGCCGAAGACGGCGGCCGCGGTGGGATTGGTGTAGCCCCAGTCCACGCCGCCGATGACGCGGCTGAACGTCTTGTTTTGCGGTGGCTCGGCGACGTTGCCTCCTTCGGAGGCGT
>DATAOM010000145.1:0-2023 GCA_036265775.1 Ktedonobacterales bacterium
CTGTCTGGCCAGGCGTCGTTTCCACCTGCTGGCAACGACCATTACTGGCTACTTCAAGTGTAGTGGCGCGATCACGGCGTGTCATGAGCGAGCTTCCCGATTCGCCGGGAAGTTTGATCGGGAAATCGTCACGCTTTGTCACGATAGAGGTGGACACGCATTCACCATTGACGGCGCGGACGTGCGGCTCCTGGAGTATGATCCAAATAGAATCAGAGAATTGGCGCAGGGATATGCGTCTTTGACATCGGCAAGGACAGGTAGAGTCTATGTTTCCTTCGCTCTCGTTGCTTTGGAGCCGCCTTCTCGCGTTTGCCGTGGACTACCTGTTCATCGCGCTCTATCTCCTGTTGCTCGTCGGCGTCGGCGCGCTGATACGGCTCACGCCACTGAGCGCGGATTTCGGCGCGCTCTTCGCTAATCCCGTCAGCGCCGAGCTGACCTCGTTTATGCTGCTCGTGGCGCCTGTGCTGCTCTACTTCGCGCTGATGGAGGCATCACGCTGGCAGGCCACGATTGGCAAGCGCGTCGTTGGATTTCGCGTCGTGACGATGGATGGCAGCCAGATCAGCTTTCCACGCGCGCTGCTGCGCAACGCGCTCAAGCTCATTCCATGGGAGTTGGCGCATGCGTGCCTGTGGCGCATTCCGGGATGGCCCTTGAATCCACAAACGCCACCCGGCTGGGTGACTCTAGGCCTCGTGCTTGTCTGGGTGGTCGTGGCGGTCTACGCGATTGGCCTCGCGATCAGCAAAACCGGGCAGACGCCCTACGATCATCTTGCCGGTGTACGCGTCGAGCGTGTCAGCGGAGTCGCACAGCATGCCGCAACATGACCCACGCTCAACGAGATGATGTGCAGGCAGGAAAAAGCCGCCAGTCTCACGACCAGCGGCTCTTCGTAAGAGAAAACGCGATAGATCAGCCCGCGACGCCCATCGGTCCAAGTGGCTCGACGATCCCTGCCAGCGGCCAGCGTGGCGCGCCGACACGATAGACGACCCGCGCGATCTCCCAGGTCGGGCGCTCGGCGGAGCCAGTGGCGGTCCGTCCCTTTGGCAGCGGCCAGGTGAGCCAGCGACTGCCACGGATGCCTCGACGCAGCGGCGTCAACTCATAGACACTGCCAGTGCGGTAGCAAGGCACGCCCAGCGCCCAGACCACTTCCTCGGTCCCCAGCATCTCGAAGCAGGCGCGATGCATCCCCCGGCTGGAGAGATCGGCGTCCACCGCGATCAGGCGGCCGAGGCGGCCCTGCGCGTGCAGCGGGCCGCGCTCCCATGGCGCTTTGAGGCGATGCGCCCAGCCCCACTGTGAGTCAAGTTCTGGGTGGTTGGGATCTTCCGGCGTCGGCAGCAGCGTCAGCAGCAGCGCGAGCTGGCGGCGCGGCAGCGGCACGAGCGCGTCTGGCTCGCCGGCCTCCAGGTGCGCCATCGCCCAGGCGAGGTCGCTGTGATCGAGCACACTGTCGGGGCGCTCCACACGGAAGACACCCGCGTCGGTCTCGACCTCGACCGCCGAGATGATCTGCGGCTTGGGGCGTTCGGCGGGAAGTTTGTTCGACGAGGTCGCGGCGCGCTCCACGGTGACGGAGTCTTCGACGGTGAGAACGCCGCTTCCGAGGCTGCGCCTGCGCATGCGCGAGGCCGCCGAACGGGCTGGAGCTGCCTGTGTCGTCGCACCCAGGTCGTCGCTTTGCCCAACCGCAAGCACGTGTGGCGGGAGGACCGGACGAATCGCGCGCAGATGGCCGTATGGCCGCCCGACGCGAATGGCTCCCGCGCGCCCCGCGCCTTCCAGCGGACGCAGGCCGCCGCCCGGCGTCGCCAGCGCGATCAGCCAGACCTCCGGCTCAGGCGCGAGCGCGACACTCGGCGGGAGATAGGGGACGGCCTGACGGCCTGGCGCTACGGTGGCTTGTCCCATGCCGCCGCCGCTCTCTGCGTTGCTTGTCGTCAGTGGCGGTGTCATCGTCGGCGCGCCCATCGCCGCGGCGCCACTGTAGGAACTCAACGCGCGCGCC
>DATAOM010000146.1:0-6356 GCA_036265775.1 Ktedonobacterales bacterium
CATTTCACGGTGATGGCGGTGCTGCGCGACGTGATGGCAGGCATCATGGCCGAATTGCGCGAGCGTTACGCGGCGGAACTGACGCTGCTCGGCGCGCGGCTGCCAGAGATTCCGACGGTCATCCCGCATATCCACTTTTCAGAGGCGCAGGAACTGATTCTCGCGCGGCATGGGGTGGACGTGCGCGGCGAGCCGGACCTTTCGCCGCAGGACGAGCGCTGGCTGGGCGAGTGGGCGCTAGCCGAGCATGACAGTGACTTCCTCTACGTCACCGGCTACCCGATGCGGAAGCGCCCGTTCTATGCATATCCCGACCCGGCGCGACCGGAATACAGCAACTCGTTCGACCTGCTCTTCCGTGGGACGGAGCTGGTCACTGGCGGACAGCGACTGCACCGCTACGCCGACTACCTGGCGGCGTTGGAGGCGCACAGGCTGCCAATCGAGCCGTTCGTGGAGTACCTGGAGGCGTTCCGCTATGGAATGCCGCCGGAGGGTGGCTTCGCCATCGGGCTGGAGCGGCTGCTGATGCAACTGCTCGGCCTGCCGAACGTCAAGCTAGCGGCGCTCTTCCCCCGCGACCTCACTCGCCTGACACCGTGACCTAACCCCCTATCCCCTTCCCTCGCAGGGAAGGCGGAACCACATGTGAATGTTCATTTGTAGGGGCGCGATCTATCGCGCCCCTCTTCGTGGCGTGAGCGGCGGTTGCCCCACTATGCCATGATAAGCGCAGGCAAGAGAGCTGAACGCGGTTGTGAGGATATCCGATGACGATGCTGCGGTTGCGTCTCCGCGCATGGTTGGGCTGGGGTCGTTCGCCAGACGATCTCCGCGTTCAGAGCGCCCAGCTATTCAGGGCGGCGTTGGCTGGATTTGTAGGTTATGGTTTGCTAGTGCCTTTGCTTTCGTTGATTGTGGGCATGTTCTACGAACCTTTTGGCGCATTTGCTCACAACCTTCTAGCGACGCGCAGTGGACTTTTCTATGGTGGCCTCCTGCTTGCGCTTGTGTTATACCTTCTGATTCCAGCCACAACTCGTCGCAGGCTCGCGAGCCGAGGAGAGGGACAACCACCAGTCACCACCTCCGGTCAGTGCTACGAATTTCTACAGGGCAAATCAGCCATCTTTGCACGTATTGGGTTATCGGCAGAAACCGCGCAGTGGTATCACTTGCCGCTATCATGGGAGGCTGTCGTCGAGCCAGGCGAGAACCAGTATAAGCTTAGCATGAATCCTGCCACAGGCTTTGTAGAACGCCTACGTCGCCTAGGCGCTTCACCGAAAGAAGTGCGCCAATTTAGTGCAAGGGAAGTTGAGGCAGTACAGACGGGCGCGAGCAATGATCTGGACGAAGATGTTGAAAAGTCAGGCAGGGCAACCAGGGAGCAACGCCGCGAATTGAAACGGACGTTACGATCTTTTGGACCGGCTCGTGGTCTCGAGCCTCAAAACTTCTCTCTCGGCGGCGTAGCAATGGTTTTGATTGGTCTGGTTCCGTTTGGCCTCACTATTTGGCTCCTTGTGTTGTTTAGCTCAAATCAATGGCGGATTGAACCAGGCGCTGAGGGCGCAGCAGCGTTACTCGTTGGAATGACAGGTTCGATGTCCCTATTGTGCATTGGCTACGGCATAGCGCTACTATGGATCTGGCGGCGCTTGATGGCAACTGCCAGCGAAGAGCCACGGCACATGGAAGGCGTCACCGTCAACTGGATGCCCTATGGCAATCCGGGATACGAACCTCGCGCCGACACCTTCTTGCGAATGCGCGCAGATGACGGCTCGACGGAGGTATTCCGCATCCACAGACGTTGGGAAAACAGGGTTCGCACTCCTAGCCAACGCTTTCGCGTCACCTACTTGCCTACGACACATCGCGTGCTGGATCTGCGCATAGTCGATAGCCAATAAGCAGCATAGCAGGCGATCTTCTGTTCTAGGTGATACACTTCTCGCCAAGATAAGATCCGATTGAAATTTAACTACAACAGGGAGCGAGCATGAGTCCGTTCGAGGCGATCAAACACGAAGAAGATGGCATCGAGTATTGGTCCGCACGAGAGCTAGCGGTGGTACTTGGATATACCGAGTATGGGAAGTTCAAGCGCACAATCGAGCGCGCTGAGAAGGCTTGTGAAGGCAGTGGATATGCGATCTCCGACCATTTCGCCCATGTGAGCGATATGGTTCGCATCGGATCGGGAGCGCAGCGAGAGGTGGAGGACATTCATCTTTCGCGCTACGCCTGCTATCTCATCGTCCAGAACGCCGACCCAGAGAAGCCAATTGTGGCGCTGGGGCAGACCTATTTCGCGAGCCAGACGCGGTTGCAGGAGTTGACTGATGACCAGCGCAGGATTGAGATGCGCGAGGCGGTCACCGAACACGGCAAGTTGTTGAATGCGGCGGCAAGTGAGGTCGGAGTGGTGACGGCGCGCGACTTCGCGACCTTTACTGACCACGGCTATATGGGTCTCTACGCAGGTGAGAAAGCGCGCGACATTCACGCGAGGAAGGGACTCAAGAAGGGACAGCACATCCTCGACTGGATGGGGTACGAAGAGTTGGCCGACAACATGTTTCGGCAGGTGCAGGCGGAGGGGCGCATCCGGCGCGAGGGCGCGGTAGACCGAGACGACGCCAACCGGATACACCGCGAGGTCGGCAAGAAGGTACGGCAGACCATCGCCGAGATGGGCGGGACCATGCCCGAAGATCTGCCGACACCCACCGAGAGCGTCCAGCAGCTACGGGCACGCGAGCAGCGGCGGCTAGAAGCCGAGCAACAGCCAAGCCTCTGGAGCGAAGAGCCATAGTCCCGGCGGATTGCGAGCGGCGTAGCGCGCGGCATACAATGGCGATATGTTTTTGCTGCTGTATGGCCCCGACGACTTCTCTGCCGCCGAAGAGCTGGCGTGCCTGCGCGCGACCGGCGGCTTCGAGCACAACCAGGATACCTTCGACGGAGCTACCGCCGACCTGGGGACGCTGCGCGCCGTCTGCGACACCATGCCCTTCCTCAGTGAGCGCAGGCTCGTGATCCTCGATGGCCTGCCCAAACGCAAACGCACCGCGAAGGGCGAGGCGAGCGAGGATAGCGACGAGAGCGCCGACGCCGCGCCACCTGAGACGGGCAAGCGCAAGGCCAAGGGGCCTGACCCCAAGGCCTTCATCACCGGTCTCGCCGAGTACGCCCCCCACGTGCCGGAGACCACCGCGCTCGTCGTCCTCGTCCCGGAGGCGCTGGAGGAGACGCATCCCCTCGTCGTCGCGGCCAAACGCTACGGGACGGCGCGCGCATTCACTCCCCCCAAGGGCGCCGCGCTCGAAGATTGGTTAACCAAACGCGCCAAAGCCAGCGGCGCGACACTTTCCCGCGAGGCGGCGCGGCTGCTCGTCGAGTCGCTCGGCTCCGACTTGCGCCCACTCGCGCTGGAGGTCGACAAGCTCGCGACCTACGCCGGGCAGGGCGGCCAGATTTCCGTCGAGACGGTGCGTGCGCTCACGCCCGTCGCGCGGCAGGGCTATATCTTCGACCTGACCGACGCGCTGGCTCGACGCGACCGCGCGCGCGCCCTAACACTACTGCACGAACTGCTGGCGCAGGGCGAATCGCCGCTGGGCATCGTCGCCATCACCGCGAGCCAGACGCGCGCGCTGCTCAAGGTCAAGTCACTCGGCGAGCGCGGCATGCGCCCGTTCCAGATCGCGCAGCAGACGGGACTGAACCCCTTCGTCGTCGAGAAATCGCTGCCGCTGGCGCGCAAGTTCACCTTCGAGGAACTGGAGGCGACGCACCGGCGGCTGCTCGACGTGGACCTTGCCCTGAAGCGCAGCCGCATGACGCCAGAGATGGCGCTCGACCTGCTAGTGATGGAGTTCGGCCTGGCGAGCGCATGACGGGACTTCAGTCCCAATAACCCGTGCTCCGGCTCTTTAGAGCCGAGAGAGCGCCACTTACCCCGCGATGGACCAACTTAGGCGGCCCTCGCTGGCCCGCGCGTCATCTACCTGCTTCTGCGTCGCGCCATCGCTCGTGGCGATGATGACGCCGCTCTCGGTCGCCAGCGCGACACTCTTGCCATCTGGCGCCCAGGAGAGGGTCGTGATCTTCGGCGCGTCCGAGATGAGCCTTGGCGTCGAGACAACTCCACCGATGATCTTCACCATCTTCGCGCCATCGGCAATGGCGTAGGCGAGCGATTGCCCATCGGCGGACCACGTCACCACACTGGTCTGCGCGTTCTCTATCGACGTCAGGCCGCGCCCAGGCGACCATATGGCAAGTTGTCCCACTGTCATGATCGTCGCCACATTGCCCGCTGGCGACCAGGTGATCGCGGTCACGATGCCGCTCGCAGATGCCACCGGCGTCAGTCCCGGCGTCGTCGCCAAGACCTCAAAAAGATCCTTGCCGCTGGCGACGAGCCAAACGCCGACCGAGCGCGCTGCTGTGTAGTCGGCCGCGCCATACGTCGCGCTAGCGGGCGTGAGCCGTTGCGCTGGAGCCGCTCCCGTCGCTGAGGCGCTGAAAAGTCCAGTGATTGCGCCGTTGTGTATGGTGGACCAGGTGACGGTGGACTGTAGAGCGCCAGGGAGCCAGGCCAGCCGCGCCACGGTCGCCTGCGCGTCCTGGGAATCAGCGCTCGCCGCCAGTTGATGCGAGGAGTTGTCGGCGACCTTGTAGCTCCAGATGGATTGCGCGTTCTGGGGTGTCTGTGTCCAGGCGAGCCAGCTTCCATCTGCGTTCCAAACGGGCGCGGCGATGGTCGAGCTATCCGCGCCGATCACGCGATCGCCAGAGCCGTCGGCGTTCATGATGTGCAGGACGCTCGCGCCATTGTCTCCCGGCGCATAATACGCCAGCCGCACGCCATCCGGCGACCAGCTCAGACCGCCACTAGCCTTGGCGTCGAGCGCCTTATCGCTCTGCCCGTCGCTGCGGATGAGATGGAGCGCGTTCGTCTTCGTGTCGACGTATGCGACTCGCGCCGCGCCACTTGCGCCATTCAGCGGCGAGACGGCCCATGCGCCAACCGTCACGCCATCCGGCGTCAGCGGCTGCGCAAGACCCGGCCCCTGCTCCGGCGCGCTCCACAGGCGTCCATCGTGAAGATAGACGGCGCGCGGCCCGGCGGCGAGCGGCGCGCCGTTCTGTCCAGGTCCACTAAAGGGTACGGTTGTAGCGACGGGATGACTCGCGGTAGAGAAGAAGGGAAGGACGCCCTGCCGCGCCAGCACCGTCAGCAGGAGGGCCAAGGCGACGGCGGCGGCGATGGGCAGCAGCGCCTTCGACCAAAGCGGGGAGTTCGGATGCAGCGCGGCGAGAACGCGGCGCGACTTCTCGGTCGGCGCGTCGGCGGCTTCCTGCTGCTCGCGCAACAAAGCCTTATACTCGTCCGAAGAGAACAGGCGGTCGCGCAGGCTATCATCCGGGGCGACCATCGGCGCGGTCGCTAGCTCGGCGTCGAGCCTGCGATAGTCTTCCAGAACTTCGCGGCAATGCTCACAGGTCTCCAGGTGCGCACGTACCTGCTCGCTCAGGCCGGGCTCCAGCGCGTCATCCAGATACGCGCTGAGGAGCTCCTCGGCCTGCTCGCAGTTCATCTCTCGCCGCCTCCGCCGTTCTCCAGCGCGCGATAGTGTTCCCGGAACGAATGGCGCGCACGAGACAGGTACATCTTCACGCCGCTCTCCGCGATGTGGAGCGTCTTCGCGATCTCCGCGTACGAGTAGCCTTCCCGCGTGTAGAGCAGCAGCGCGGCGCGATAGTGTTGTGGCATGCGCCGGAGCGCAGCGTTCACCAGTTCGGTCGTGCCAATCGTCTCCTGCGGGTCAGCGCTCTCCACGTCCGCTGGCTCGTGATCCAGATCCTGCCAGGGCATCCATGCGATGAGCTTGCGTCGGCGCAGGGCGTCGTACGCGGTGTTCGTCGCAATGCGATAGAGCCACGCCGAGAGCTTCAGGTTGCCATCCATCTTGGGGAGCGCCTTGAAGGCTTTGAGGAAGGTGTCCTGGGTCAGATCATCGGCCTGCTCGCGGTTGCCCACGAGGTGGTACACGTAGTTGTAGATGGGCGTCTTGAACTCGTCGTAGATCGTTTCGAAGGACCAGCGCTGCGCCGATGATTGCGCGCCGATCGCGGCTCGTTTTCCGGACGCCGTCTCTGAGAAGGCGTCAACGGTTCCGGCGGCGATTGAGACTCCAACAATTCCAGTCGTGGTAGACAGATCCATCCCTGCGGCCCCCCTGCCGCCGGTGCAGACGCTTCCACCCGCCAGACCTGCAAGACGCTGGCTGATCCTTGCAATAGGTGGAACGGACGCCTGGAACGGCGGTAACATGCCCTGC
>DATAOM010000147.1:0-5013 GCA_036265775.1 Ktedonobacterales bacterium
TTGGCGACCGCGCCTTCCGCGAACTGCTGACACGCGTCCGCGTGGGCATGACCGAGCGCGAGGTTGCCGCGGCGCTGGAGCAGATCATGCAGGATCTAGGCGCCGAGGGGCCGAGCTTCCCAACTATCGTCGGCGCGGGACCTGGCAGCGCGCTGCCACACTGGGAGCCGACCGACCGTGATCTACGCGCCGGTGAGCCGATCCTCATCGACTTCGGCGTGATCGTGGACGGTTACTGCTCCGACTCAACGCGCACCTTCTGCATCGGCGAGCCGGAATCGCAGTTGGTGGAGATCTACGCAGCCGTCCGCGCCGCACAGGACGCCACTGTGGAGGCGCTGCGCTCCGGTATCCGTCGTGGGCGTGATGTGGACGCCGCCGCGCGCAAGGTGCTGGACGACGCGGGCTACGGCGACAAGTTCATCCATGGACTTGGACATGGCATCGGGCTGGCGGTGCATGAACTGCCGAGCATGGGACGGCTGCGCGTCAACACGCCGGAGATGGACGCCGAGTTGGCGAAGGTCGAGCAGGTGCCTGAGGAGACGGTCGTCACCAACGAGCCGGGGGTGTATCTCAACGGCTGGGGCGGCGTCCGGCTGGAGGATATGCTGCTGGTGACGAAAGACGGTGTCGAGGTCATCACTGAGCGCAACCCCGAACAGATCATCTCGCTGCCCGTGCGCTAACGGCGCAACACCCTCTCCATAGCGCTTTTGCCTGGCGGCTGCCGAAGCGATTCCGCTTTTTGTAGCCGTCAGGCTTTGTTGTCTGTGACCACATTCGCTATAGTGTATGCGAAATAGTGTATGCGAACCGGCCTGTCCGGCAGGCGCGAGCTGCACGTTCAACAGGCAATGACAGCAGTCGCGTATCAGCTCCCGTATTCCTGCGGAGAGGCGCGCCGACCGGGGATGAAAGAGGAGCGATCATGGCGATTGAAGACAAGGAACGTCAGAACGCGCAGGACGAGAAGCTGCGCTCATTTGATACGGCGAGGCTGCGCAAGGCGGTGCGCGAGATCATCCAGGCGGTGGGTGAGGACCCCAACCGCGAGGGGCTGATCGAGACGCCACGACGCGTCGCCGACATGTACGCCGAGGTCTTCTCCGGTCTGCGCGAGGACCCCGCCGACGTGCTGCGTGTGGGATTCGAGGAGGGGCATCAGGAACTGGTGCTGGTCAAGGACATCCCTTTCTACAGCATGTGCGAGCATCATTTCCTGCCGTTTCATGGCGTGGCTCACGTTGGCTATATCCCCAACGGGCGTGTCGTGGGGCTTTCGAAGCTGGCGCGCGCGCTGGAGATTCTGGCGCGCCGGCCACAATTGCAGGAGCGGCTGACCAGCCAGCTCGCCGATGTCATCATGTCCACGCTGGAGCCGGCAGGCGTCGCCGTGGTCATCGAAGCGAGCCACCTCTGTATGACCATGCGGGGGATACGCAAGCCGGGCAGCGATACCGTCACCAGTGCGATGCGTGGCGTGTTCCGTCGTGAGGCGGCCACCCGCGCCGAGTTCATGTCGCTCATCAAGGAATAGCCGCCACCCGGCGCCTTCCCAGTTGTGTTCGACGTAGATCACACCGCTTCAGCGCGCCGGGCCTGCACTGGACTGCGCATTGCGTCTTAGCGTCAGCGAACGTACAATGAAAGTTGCGAGCTGTGCGTGTGAGGTGTGAGGAGGCGCGGAATGCTGATGCGATTGCTCGACCGTCTGGGGCTGAGGCGGCTCTTCTTTTCGCTCTTCTATCGTATTGGCCGTCCACCGTGGGATAGCGGCGTGACGCCACCGGAGTTGATCGAGGCGGTGGAGGGACCGAACGCCCTTCCGCCAGGACATGCCCTCGATATTGGCTGCGGCTCTGGCACGAACAGCGTCTACCTCGCGCGCCATGGCTGGAGCGTCACCGGCGTCGATTTCGCCGGTTCGGCAATCGCACGCGCCAAGGAAAGGGCGCGGATGGCGCGTCCTCTGCGCGGATCAACCCGATTCATTCAGACGGACGTGACGCGTCTAGACACGCTCCAGCTTCAAGAACCATGTTCGTTGCTGCTGGATGTTGGCTGCCTGCACAGCCTGCCATCATCTGAGCGTCCCGCCTACGCGGCAGGCGTCGCTCGGCAGGCAGCCTCCGGCGCGCTCTTCCTGCTCTATGCCTTCGAGCGTGGGGCGGGGCCAACGCGGCGTCTGGGTATTACGCCGGAGGATATTGGCTCGCTCTTCGCGGGCACGTTCGCTGTGCAGCGTGTCGAGCAAGGCACGGATCGTGGCATGCCCACCGCGTGGTACTGGCTGCGCCGCATCGAGTACAGCTAAGCCAGTAGCGTCCGTCGCCACGCCGTTCTGTGCGGTCTGGAACGAGGCAGTCGCGGATGTTCAATGTCTGCGCGCAGTGCGGCGAGTACGTGGTCGAGAAGATCGTTGACGCTGCCCGCTCCGTCGCGATCTGTCCGCTCTGCGGGTACGAACAGCCATTCTTGCGCCAGCCGCTCTTCGTCATCACGGGCGCGAGCGGAGCGGGAAAGACGGCGGTCTGCCGCGCGCTGACGCCACGGATGCGCCAGCGTTGCGTCGTGCTGGAGAGCGATATCCTGTGGGGGCTTGTTTCCGCGAGCGCCGAAGATGACTATCGTAGTTACCGCAATGTCTGGCTGCGGCTGGCAAAGAATATCGGCCAGGCGGGGCTGCCGGTCATCCTCTGTGGCACGGCGCTCCCCGACCAGTTCGAGCGCTGTCCCGAGCGGCGCTACTTCTCGACTCTCCACTATCTCGCGCTCGTTTGCGATGAGGCTGCGCTACGAGAGCGGCTGACACTGCGTCCCGCGTGGCGGGAGTCGCAAAGCGAGGAGTTTCTGGAGCGCATGGTGGCGTTCAACCGCTGGCTCATCGAGCATGCGCCGACGACCACGCCGCCCATGACGATTCTTGACACGACGACAGATCCGCTTGATGAGACTGTCGCGAAGGTGGAACAGTGGATCGGCGAACGCCTTAGCGCGCAGCGGCGCCCGCCGCGAAACCACTAGCAAGCCAGGTCCTGTTTTCCTATGGTTCTACACCGCAGGCGGGAAATCCTCTTCAATCGAGCCAAAGTCGAACGGGCACAGGGGCCCTACCGTGGCCTGGTAATACGAGAGGCCATCGCTCTGGCGCGAAAAGAAGATGTAATTGTCGCCATTGGCGTTGGCGGTATCCATGACCAGGTCCCATACTCCCTGCGCGATGGCATTGAACCTGAACGTCCCGTCGGCGCTCACATGCACGCGAGGGGCGGGAGGACGCACTTTACTCAGATATTGGTTCCGCGGCATGTTGTGGTACATGCCCTTGGCGAGGATAGCGTACGCGCCGCCAGGAATCGCCTTGGTGAAGCGCCCGATGACCGGCTGCGGTTTCGCCAGTTCGCCAGTGGCCGCCTGACCCTCCGGCGTGTCGCTGAACTTGGTGGAAAGCTCCTGGAACGTCGGAATCGCCTGGCTGCAGACACCCCCGCGCTGCTTCTGTCCGAGACCCAGCAGGCTCTTCGCCAGATCGGCGTGCGCTTGTGTCGCTTCGGGCGATGACGGGAAGCGCTGCACCAACGAGTGGAACTTGTCTACCGCCACGTCATACGCCTGCGTGGCGAGCGCCGCCTCCGCCAGATTGTAATAGGCCGTCGCGTCCGCCGCGCCCGCTGTCGCCTTGCAAGCGCTGTCGCAAAAGTCGAGCGCCAGCAACGTGTCGAGGCGCTGCGTCGCCGACTGATAATCCCGGCTGTCCAGAGCCGCTTTGCCCCAGGCGATGTAGGTGGCGACGAGGCCGGTCTTCGCGCGAGCGACCTGCGTTGTCGCGCCGGGATACGTCTTCAGCACGCTGGAGAAGAAGTCAATCGCCGACGAGTACTCGCCCTGCGTCTCCGACTCCTCGGCCCACTCGTTGTAGACGCGCGCCAGATCGTTCGACGAGGGCGACTTCTCTCCCGCCTGCTTGTATTCATTGATGGCGAGTTGCCACTGCTTCTGCGCTTCATAGGAGGCCGCCTGCGCATGATGCAGCGGCTGTTGCAGAATGAATGCGCCGCCGAAGAGTCCAAGCAGGAGAAGTGACGCCAGCGCAGCGCTCAGAATCTGGCCTACGCGACGCGTATTCTCCGCACTCGCCATGCCTCCAGCCAGCCGCATGATCGTGAGCGTGGCGAGCAGCAGAAAGACGCCACCAGCCGCGAGGCCGACGAAGAGACCGCTTTGCGCCCAGTCATCTCCCAGGAACACGAGGGCGCCAAAGAGGCCAAGCGTTGCCAGGATGGCGATGAGAGGAATCCAAAAAGGGAACGGCTTCGCGAGCGATTGCAGCCATTGTGGCGGCTGGCGGCGTGGCGGGACCTGTGCGCCGAGCACGGTCAACTGCCCATACAGAGGCTGCGAATGTGGTCCGTACTGGTAATCGTAGCGCGGTTGCGTCGTCGGCGCGGGATATGGATATGGCGGCTGGCCAGGATAGGGCGCGGGATAGGGGCCTGAGTACGGTCCGGCGTAGGGGCCAGATGGCTGGCCGGGATAGGCGGGAGGTAGTTGCCCTTGCGGCCCCTGGTATTGCTCTGGCGCGGGCGGGTATTGCGGCGCGGGCGGTGTCTCAGCTAGCGCGGGAATGGTTGGCGGTTCAGACTCGGCGTCTGGCGCCACCGACGCCTCAGGTGTCAGAACTTCCTGCGCGACCTCCGGCGGCGATTCCGGGGGCGCGGCGTCGAAAGCTGGTTCTGGCGATGCCTCTGGCGTGTCGTGGGTCTCGAATGAGTCCGTCATCTCGTCTCCTCGCCAGCTCACCTTGAGTTTTGTTGTCAAGGTGGATGGCCGCAACTGGAGGCGCAATGACGATCTAGCTCATGAGAGGGTGCGCCTCCACCTGAGCGAGATTTCACTACAGAGTGGATATTCTGTCAAGGGGGCGCATTATGTCGCGGCGCCGCAGATTCGTCAGCCTCAACGCGCCCGGTTTCTGACAAGATTGTGAGCGACTAGATAGCAAGAGCGTGG
>DATAOM010000148.1:0-2411 GCA_036265775.1 Ktedonobacterales bacterium
GCGGGCATCTTCGGCGGCGCACGCGTTGAGGTGGACGACACCACAGCGAACGTCATCCTGGAGGCGGCGCACTGGTCCCCGCCCAATATTCGCCGCACCGCGCAGGCGCTGGGGCTGCGTACAGAGTCCTCCAGCCGCTTCGAGAAGAACCCCGATATCGAGCTGACCACCGTCGCGGTAGATCGCGCCGCGCAGTTGATCGTCCAACTTGCCGGTGGGACCATCGCGCCAGGACGCCTCGACTTCTATCCCCAGCCCATCAAGCCGCGCACAATTGAGTTCCATCTCGATCAGGTGGAGTGGCTGACCGGACTGGCCGTCACGGCGACCGAGGCGCTGGCGGCGCTGCGCGCGCTCGGCTTCGCGGTCAAAGAGCGTCCCACGCACGGCGGCGAGGTCGTGCTGGATGTCGTTGTGCCCACCTGGCGCGGCGATGTGGAGGAGAGCGCAGATATTGTCGAGGAAGTCGCGCGCATCGTCGGCTTCGACCGCATCCCCAGCACGATCCCGACCGGGCCGCTGCCGCCGGAGTATCGCAATGTCTGGTTCGAGCGTGAGGAGGCGCTGCGTGATATCCTCGTCGGCGCCGGGCTGACCGAGGCGCTGTCATACACGCTCACCAGCCGGGCTGTGATGGCGAAGCTGCTGCCACACGAGGCTGGAGCGGCCGCTGCGCTGCTCGGCGCGCCGGTCCCGATGGCGGCGCTGCCGGAGCCTGGGAAGAAGGGGAGCGCAAAGGGACGCAGCGCTGAGCGGCGTGAGCTGGAGGTGGTCGCCGACCGCATTCCCGCGATCACCCTGACGAATCCGCCGAGCGCCGACCTGGAGGCGCTGCGCCTCACGCTGATGTCGGGCCTGCTGTCGGCGGCGCGCGAGAACAGCAAACATGAGAGCGCGGGCGTCTGGCTCTTCGAGTTGGGGCGGCGCTACCTGCCGACGCCGGAGTTGACTTCCGGGACAGGCCTCGCCCAGGAGCGGCGCACGCTGGGCGTCGTGATGATGGGTCCGGCGGCGACGGGCTGGGCTACCACAGAGCGTGACGCCGACTTCTACGACCTGAAAGGCGTGACCGAGACGATGCTCGATGCGCTCCAGGTCGGTGGCTACCGCTTCACCCCGGCGCGCCATCCGACGTACCATCCGGGACGCTGCGCCGCACTGGAAGTCCTCGCGCTGCCGCAGGGCGTGCCTGCCGATTCCGACCGCGCGGTTGGCGTCAGCGGGACGTGGGTCGCGGTGGGCGTGCTCGGCGAGATACATCCTGAGGTGGCCGAGCAGTTCGATCTGACCAAACGCGCGTACTTGATGGAACTGGATCTGGAGCGGCTCTACAGCGCTGTTCCAGAGCGCGCGCTGAGCCAACCGATCCCGCGTTATCCAGCTGCCCAGCGTGATCTGGCGATCATCGTGGAGGCCAATGTATCCGCAGCCGATGTAGCTGACGCGATCCGCGCCAGTGGTGGCGATCTGCTGCGCGATGTACAGTTATTCGACCTCTACACCGGCGAGGGCGTGCCAGCGGGCAAGAAGAGTTTGGCTTGGTCGCTCACCTACCAGTCGCCTGAGCGCACGCTGACCGACGCGGAGATCGAGGCAGCACAGCAGGCAACTGTTGCCGCGCTAGCAAAGCGCTTCAGCGCGGAGTTGCGCCGCTAGTCACCTATCTGCTCGGCCAGTTTCAAAAAACGCTTGTTGACAAGACACTGAGCCACTGCTATGCTGGCGGCTGGCTGACGGCGATATCATGTGAAGACGATGTGAAAGGAAGCACCCTCTATGGCAGAGACATTCGCCGGACCGCGCGCCCATGTCTTACGCATTGGCTCAGGACGCGCACTCGCGCCTGATTTCTCGTATGCGGCGGCGCAAACAGCATTCCGCGGGCAGACCGAGGCAGGTCGCACGGAGCACATGATCGTCTACACCGACGGCACGCCCAATGGCGACGCCTCTGCGCAGGCAGTGCTGAAAACCGCTGAGGCTGACTATCAGGCGGTAGCGAATTGGTTCGGCGGCATCTCGCTGCCACCTGGGCAGGAAGGCGACGACCAGACCACCCCACGCACCGCCACTCCGGTACAGGTACTGATCGACCAGCAGGCCGGAGGAGCCTATCACTTCGGGTGTGACGCCACCGATATTTACATCGAGCCGACTGTGGAATTGGCCAACGGCTTCATGGTCGCGGAGTTGGTTGAGATTTTCGAGGCGGCGATCAACAACGGCTGGCAGTGTGGCAATACTAATGGCGAAGGTCTCTCGCGCGTCCTCGCCGGCGAGCGCAACGCGAACCTGGGACCGCTCTTCACGCAGACGGCTCAGGCATGGTGGCAGGCTGGACACGCCGACTACGTCAACTCGAACGCCGCCGACGACCGCGACGAGAACAGTAATGGCTGCGCGACGCTCTT
>DATAOM010000149.1:0-13480 GCA_036265775.1 Ktedonobacterales bacterium
TCCCCCAGCCTGGCTAGAGCGGTTGCTTTCTAGCGTCGCGCCCCATACAATTTCTCCACGCGCCGCTCCAGGCGCAGAAAATCGTGAGGTCGCGTGAGGAAGGGACGAAGGCGAGGAGGCGAAGGGCAAGAGTCGAAGAGCGCCGCTGCTCATGTCGGCGTTCGTGTTGGCCCTCTGCTCGGCGACTGGCTTGCTGACTGGTGTGATCACACGCGAGGTGGCCAGCGCCGCTCCAGCGAATACTCCCGCCCTTGCGCAAGCGACCGCTACTCCAACCACAGCGCCTCCCACCGCCACCGCAACCAGCATCCCCACCAACACGCCTGGCTCTAGCAATCAATTCGCTGTGAGCATTAGTGTGGCGGGGCAAGCGCATCCTGGCCAGGGAATCGCGATAAACGGCAGCATCTCAAAAGCGGGCGCGCCAGTCGCGGGCGCACGGTGCACGCTGGGAGCAGAAGCGGGTTTTGACCCATTGCTCCAGACCTGGCCTGACGAGACGACGACCGACGCCACAGGCAAGTGCTCCTGGTCTATCACTCTTCCAGAGCAAACGGCTCCTGGCTCGTACCGCATTCGGGTAGATGGCTACACGGCGCAGTATCACGCTTGGTCGTTCGCCACCGTGCGCGTCTCGTAAAAGAGTGGGCCTAACTGCCTTGAGTCGCCGCGCCGCCAGCGCGCATGACCACACCCTCGACGATGGCGGCCAGATCTTCACCGGCCGCAGCCGCCATCGCCAGCACATCCTCATGCTTCGGCTCTACGCCTTGCTCGCTATCGGATAACGCGGCGTTGGTCACACAGCACAGCGCCATGACCCGCATACCTAGATGCCGCGCGGCGACCACTTCTGGCACAGTAGACATGCCGACCGCATCCGCCCCGGCCTGCCGCAGGAAGCGAATCTCCGCTGGTGACTCGAAGCTGGGGCCGCTCACCATCGCATACACGCCCTCATGGAGGTGGATACCTCGTTCGGTCGCCGCCTCCTGTGCGAGCGCGGCCAGTTCGGCGTCATATGCTCCGGTGGTGGAGGGAAAACGAACGCCGAAGCGCTCGTCGTTCACGCCCCGCAATGGATTGTTCCCAGCCAGCAGCGGCAAGCCGATATGGTCGTTCAGTAACATGACCGATCCCGCCGCCATCGCCGGATTCAGACCGCCCGCCGCCGCCGTCACAATGAGGATCTCCGCGCCGAGAAGCCGCATCACGCGGACCGGAAAGACCACCTGTTGCGGTGTATAGCCTTCATAGAAATGGAAGCGTCCCTGCATCGCCACGACCGACGCGCCGCCAACCTTG
Organism: Ktedonobacterales bacterium; assembly: GCA_036265775.1. Taxonomy (GTDB): domain Bacteria; phylum Chloroflexota; class Ktedonobacteria; order Ktedonobacterales; family JADMIN01; genus DASWAC01. The sequence goes on from DATAOM010000149.1 coordinate 1,306, forward strand.
CCGAGCGCGAGCCTTCCAGCATGTCCGGGAACTGTGGAGACAGGGAAATATGGGATATCCGCATAGGGGACAAAGGCGACGTCGCTCATGCGATCGACGAATCCGCCCAGCCCGCTGCCCAGGATGATGGCGATGCGCGGCGTGTCTGCACTGTGACGTGTGATGACTGCGGCGGCCTCGGCGGCTTGTTCATAGGTGGGATGCTCAGGCGCGCGTTTCGGCATCGCAGTCTCCGGGGTCTCGTTTGCGGCCAAATCTAGTGGGCGCCGCTGTGAACGAGTGTCTGCTCGCTAACCGCGACCTGCGCCACGATCTCTGACGCTTCATTCATCGGGTCGCCAAAAGACGCGTCAACTTTTGCGCGGCTCATGTGGGCATAGACAAGCGTTGTGGAGATATTGGCGTGGCCGAGCAGCGTCTGCACCGTGCGCAGGTCAGCACCTCTGCCAAGCATATCTAACGCGAAGGAGTGTCGCAAGGTGTGTGGCGTCACCTGCGTAATGCCCGCCGCGCGCGCGTACTGCTTCATGATGAGCCAGAATCCCTGGCGTGTCAGCCGCTGACCGTGGTGGTTGACGAAGAGCGCGCTCTCCTCAGAGCTGTGCGCCAGGTCGTGCCGCCCATCACCCAGATAGACGGCGAGCGCATGCTGCGCGGCCAGCGAGAGCGGCAGCGTCCGCAGGCGGCCACCACGGCCTTTGCAGCGAATATGCCCACGCGCGAGGTCGAGATCATCAACGTTCGTTGTGACCAGTTCGGTGACACGCATACCCGTCGAGGCGAGGCAGTGTAGCATCGCAAAGTCGCGCTGACCCGCCGGTGTCTCCGTTCCCACGTGCTGGAAGAAGCGCTGCGTCTGCTCCGGCGAGAGAACACGCGGATGGTCCTTCTTGACCTTTGGCGGCGTCAGGGTGAGTGTTGGATCATCCTCAAGCACGCGCTTGCGCATCAGGTAGTGCGTAAACGACTTCAGCGCCGCAATCTTGCGCGCAACGGACGTGGAGGCGTAGCGACGCTCGCCCAGATGCGCCACGAATCCACTGACATCTGAGGATGTCAGGTCGCGCCAGTCAGTCATGCCGCGCTGCGTCAGAAAGTCGAGTAATTGCCGCAGATCCGTCCCGTACGCGCAGATCGTATTGGCGCTCGCGTTGCGCTGCGCGCCCAGAGTGGCGATGAATTCGTTGATTGCACGTTCCATGGTGACGATCCGCCTACTTTCCAACAGAGAACGCCGTGGCGAGGATGCCAACCGATCAGCCTGGGAGGCCCAAAGCTGCGGCGACCGAATGCTTGAGAGTATACCCAGGGCTGGCAGGCGACACAACGAGGCCAGGACTTCTGCCTGCTTGCGCGGGCCAAACGTCCTATCCTTCGCGCGGCGGAGCAGACAATTTTCGGCAGCAAGGCAAGTCACATCCAATCGGTGGAGGCTTTAGTTTCCTCAGCGTAGATGGCAAGCGCTTCTCGCCAGTCCTCGGGTGAGTTCGCGTTGAAAGTGGAACGTCCAGACGGATCGTAGCGCGCGACGATGCTCGCAGGCAGTTCCTTCACATTCAGCCGCTCAAGCAGCGCGCTCAGCGACTTTCCATCCGCAGCGGCGAGTCGCTCCCCTACTGCTGAAGCGCATGTTTGCGCATAGACGGCGTGTAACGGCTCCAATCCACGAGGGGTCCGCAGCGCCACGACATCGGCGTCTGGATAGCGTTCCGCATAGCGCATCATAGCGCGCACCAACTCCGGCTCGACGAACGGCATATCACAGCCCATGACGAAGATACGCTGGCTCGGCGCATGCGCAAGCGCGGTGGATAGCCCGCCAAGTGGCCCCATACCAGGGGTTTCATCAGGAATCACTGGCGTTCCTGGAATGAGCGCTGCGAGGTGTGGCTGTCCGACGATGTAGACCTCTGGCAGCGTCAGATGAAGGCGCCGGACGATGCGCGCCAGTAGCGTCTCAGTGCCGATGCGCAGCGCTGCCTTCTCCGACCCCATGCGCGCGCTTTTACCTCCGGCCAGCACAACGCCAGCGCAAGTAGCCGCCTTGATCATTGTCACCACTCTCATTCGCAGAGAACATAGAGCCTGGGTGCAAAAGTCAGACGGTGACGAGCAGGCGAATCCGGTCGTAGGTCGTCTGCGAAATCGGCACGAGGAGGAGCTGGCTGATGGCGGTGAATGGTCCGTACGCCGTCCGATAGGCCACAATGCGCTGCGCGATGTCGGCGCTGATGCCTAAGGCGTAGCGAAAATCGCGCTCGCTCGCGCTATTGATGTTCAACTTGCCGCCGAGCGTCAGCGGGATGGATTCGCCGACGCGCGGAAAATAGACCGTCCCACCATCAGCCAGCGTCCCGGCGAGGCTCACTCGCGCCAAGTCGGCGTCCGCTGTCGCGCCACCCGCCGCAGCCACCAGATCATGTACGCGTGAGCCGCGCGGCAACGCATAGACGCCAGGGGAGACGACCGCGCCTAGCACGTAGGCCTGAATCTGGTCGCCGTTTCCAGTTCTGCCAGGCCCGGTGATGGCGACACGGTTCTGCGCGGCGCGGCTACCAGGGAAGGCCCCGGCGAGAGCAAGTAGTTGGACGACGATCCCCATAACCAGCACAGCGATCACGGCGAGGGTGAGCGGCGCGAAATAGCTCGACCGCAAGAGGCGCGCGAACCACCCCTGACTTGCGCTCGATCCAGCATCGCGCACGCTCGATCTCTCCCTTCACCGTGGCGCTCACGCCTTCATGGGGAGCGCAGTCAACCAGCCGTCTTCTCAGAGATGGCCTTGGCCTGCGTGAAGAGCAGCAGGTAATCCGCGCCGCCCGCCTTGGAGTCGGTGCCCGACATATTGAAGCCACCGAACGGGTGAACACCAACCAGCGCGCCGGTGCATTTGCGGTTGATGTAGAGATTGCCGACGAAAAACTCGCGCTCGGCCTGGGCGACGCGCCCGCGGTCGTTCGAGAAGAACGCGCCGGTCAACCCGTACTCAGTATTGTTGGCGATGGCGAGCGCATCGTCATAATCTTTCGCGCGGATGAACGCCAGCACCGGGCCAAAGATTTCCTCTTGGGCAATGCGCGCTGTCGGCGCGACGTCGGCGATGATTGTTGGCGCGATGAAGTAGCCCTCGCGGTCTAGCTTCTCGCCGCCGAGAACCACCTTTCCTTCGTTCTTGCCGATCTCAATGTAGTCCTGAATCTTCTTGTAGGCGTTCTCGTCTACCACCGGCCCCATATAGATCGCCTGATCCGTGGTATCGCCCACACTCAATTTGCCCGCGCGCTCGACCACCTTCTCCAACACCTGATCGTAGACGCTATCTACGACGATGGCGCGCGAACACGCCGAGCACTTCTGCCCCTGGAAGCCGAAGGCGGAGGCGACGATGGCCGTCGCGGCGGCGTCGAGATCGGCGGTCTCGTCCACGACAATCGAGTCCTTACCGCCCATCTCCAAGATCGCGCGCTTGATCCACTTCTGCCCTGGCTGCTGCGTCGCGGCGAGTTGATTGATTCTTAGCCCAACCTCACGCGAGCCAGTGAAGGAGACGAAGCGTGTGAGCGGATGCGTCACCAGCGCGTCGCCGATGACGCCGCCGGGACCAGGCAGAAAGTTCACGACGCCAGCGGGAACACCCGCATCGTCGAGCAATTCGACGAACCGAGCCGCCACCAGCGCCGCCGTGCTGGCGGGCTTGAGCACGACGGTATTGCCCGCCACCAGCGCCGAAGATGTCAGCCCCACCATGATCGCGCAGGCAAAGTTCCACGGCGGAATGACCGCGCCAACGCCGAGTGGTATGTAGCTCAGGTAATTCTTCTCGCCCGCGGTCGGTACCAGCGGCTGTGGCCCGCCAAGACGGAGCGCCTCGCGGCCATAGAACTCCAGGAAGTCAATCGCCTCGGCGGTGTCGGCGTCGGCCTCGACCCAGCTCTTGCCGACTTCGTAGATCATCAGCGCGTTGAAGTAGAAGCGCCGCTGGCGTAAGAGGTGAGCCGCCTGGAAGATGATGCCTGCCCGCTCGTGAGCAGACGTGTACCGCCACGTCTGAAAGCGCTCCCATGCCGCCTCAACCGCCGCGTTGGCGTCCTCGACGCTCGCCTTCGCGAACCGCGCCACGATCTGCTGCGGATTGGCCGGATTCAACGATGCGAACGTCTCTTCGCGCGTGATGCGTTTTCCGCCAATGATCAGCGGAAACACCACATCCATCTCAGACGCGACCTGGCGCAGCGCGTCCTCCTGCGCTTTGGCGTAATCGGGATTGGAGAAATCGAGCAGCGCCTCGTTGCGAAACGGCGCGGGCGACTCAGTAGAAGTGGCGGGTGGCAGTGTGGCGGTCATGAGACTCCTCCTATGGGATGCTTTTGTGAGGATAGATAGGACGTCTGCGCACATGCCAGAGCTAGCGACAGACAGCGGCGCATGGCCGTCTCATTGTACCGCGCGGCGGAAGAATTGCGCCACGATCAACGCGTCGGGGTCTGCTCGCGCGCTGGCGGCTCCTCGTCCGACGGCATTGCGCCACATGCATACCAGACCAGCAGCGCGCAGGCAGTGATTGCTATCGGCCAGAGCTGCGCTAGTCCCGGCAATTTGATCCACTGTCCCCAGTTCGACGCGAGGCGCGCGGTCAAAAAGAGCGGGCTGGCGTGCGCAAACGCGTCTGGAAGGCCAGCCACGGCGCCATCCGGAATTTTCGGGTTCACATTCATCCCCGCCAGACGCGGCAGCACCCACTGAATCAGGGGCGCCGACAAGCGCTGATCGAAGAGCGATGTCGTCGCGGCGCTCGCCTCGACAACAATGAGCGAATAGGCGCCAAACGCGCCGACAGCCAGACGCCAGCCCTGCTGCCGCGCAGGTCGTACCAGCTCGGCGATCGGCAGGATCAGAAACGGCACAGCCGGCAGCACATGCCGCGGCCCCATGCTGTAGCCGCCGTCCCAGGCGAAGTACGACCAGTTGAAGAGGAAGAACCCTATGCCAATCGCCGCGCAGACCAGCGCGTCCGCCCTCCATCCACTGCGGCGATAGAGCAGAACGAGGGCGGGAGTCGCCAGCAGCAGCACAGGCGACAGCAGGAAGATGCCACGATACGGGCCGAAAGTGGTCTGCCAGATCGCCTCAATGTGGGGATAGGTGACGCCGAAGACGCCCTGCGCCTGCCCCTGCTGGAACTCGTCAGGACCAGCGAGATGACTGTAGCCCAATGCGAGCGGACCGCCGAATGCGAGCGTATTGTAGGCCATGTAGATCAGTGCGGCGGGAGCGACGCCAAGCGCCAGCCATGTGACCAGTCGCCTGCCACGTCCCTCAGCCGTCACGACATAGATGCCAAGCGCCACGAGCGCAATGATGGTGGGATTCTCCGTCACGATCGCATAGCCAAGCAGGAATCCCGCAAAGATGGTCCAGCGCTCGTCGATCTCGCCCCGCCGGACGCGAAAAAGGATGACGTAGGCGGAGAATATGAGACAGGCGGCGAACTGGTGGCTGAAGAAGAGTGTGGCGAACGCGCGCGCGGTCGTTCCCAGCCCATAGATTAGCCCAATCGCAAGACTCCACCACGGACCCGCGCCCATCCTGCGCGCCATCCAGACCAGCAACGCGGCGACTATGCCTGTTGGGATAGCCGCGAGGGCGACGGCCAGCCAGTAGCGCACCATTTCCATCGTCGCTATGCCTCCCGGAGCCGCGATCAGGCTCTGCAGTGTCGCGCCATGGAGATAGAGCGCGCGGATCAGCGCATAGACTGGGACCGCCGCGAGCGAGAGGCCAGGAGCCTTATCAGCATAGAAATGGCCGTGCGCGCTGGCGATATCGCCGGTCAAGGCGGAGAAGGGGTCGATATTGAGTGAGGCGCGATCGACGATGCTCGCGGTCAGGAACATATGGGTGTCTGCGTTCCAGAGCGAGCCGGGAATGGTGAACCATGCGCCGACGAGCGCCACGATGAAAAACACGACGAACTCAGCGGAGGGCGCAGGCAGACGCCAACGCGGCGCTGAGATAGCTCTTCCCGCAGCGCGCGGGATTGAAAGCGGAGGGTTCCTGGTCTCGACGGTCATAATCTCACTTGCGCGTTCTCGCCCTGGGTTGTCCGCTGGCGCTCTTGTCTTTGGACTCGCTCACACCGTCCGTCGCAAGGGTGAGCGTCGCCTTTCCGGTGGGGCAGAGGTCGAGCAGGTCACACTGCTCGCAGAGGGGCTTACGCGCCTGGCAAATCGCGCGGCCATGGTAGATCACGCAGTGCGAGAAGGCCAGCCAGTCCTCCTGTGGCAGCAGCCGCATGAGGTCCTGTTCAACCTTGACAGGGTCTTCATTGCTCGTGAGTTCCAGGCGCCGCGAGATACGGCCAACGTGTGTGTCGACGACAACTCCATCCACGATGTCGTAGGCGTTGCCCAATACCACATTCGCCGTCTTGCGCGCCGCGCCGGGAATCGTCGTCAGCTCCGCCATCGTCCGCGGAACCTCGCCAGAAAAGCGCTCGACGATTATGCGCGCGCCATCGCGCACGAGCTTCGCCTTGTTGCGATAGAAGCCCGTCGACTTGATATCCTGCTCCAGCTCGGCGAGATCAGCGTCGGCAAACTCTTGTGGCGAGCGATATTTCTTGAAGAGCGTCGCCGTGACCTGATTGACACGCTCGTCGGTGCATTGCGCAGAGAGGACAGTGGCGACGAGAAGCTCATGTGGCGTAGAAAAGTTCAGTGAGCAGCGCGCATCGGGATACATCCGGCGCAGCCGCGACATGATCTCTCTCGCGCGCGCAGAGCGCTCCTCCTGCGTTTCCGTCTCCACTACCGTCTCATCCGCCATCGTGGCGCTACTCCTCTCGACACGTCATGCAAACCGCGCGCCCTTGCTCCATCGGACTCCGTACGCGCCCGTCCAGGTTCACTACGATGGAATCCACTGATTTGGCGGTACGCTCGGCAAAGTTGTCTCGAAATACCAGAAGAATGTGCGTATCGCGCTGATAACGAGAAACACCAAGAGCAGGACGCGTCCGATCTGCTCTGGCGTGCTGAAGACACGCGCCCCATTGATGCGATCCAGCGCGATGGGCAAGCGCCCAAGCATGCCGCCGACGGTGTAGATCGCCAGCGCAGGGATGATACACATCGCTGGCAGCACCGTCACCGCCTCGATGACCTCCGAGGGCGCTCTGAACGCGACAGTGGCCATCAGTGGCAGCGCCAGCAGGATCAGCAGCGCCGTCGCTGTCATGCTACGCCAGCGCACGAGTATGACGCCAACGCCAATCAAAAAGAACCATGTGAGCACAGCTGGAATGATTGGGGCGCCTCCATTGGCTGGGTACGTGGTGCTGTAATCCTGTTTGACGAGCAAACCGACAACGTGCCCAGCGTTATTCAGGACCGTCTGCCAGTAGGCGGCGTTGAAAAACCCCGGTTGCGCCGATGACACAGTGGAGCGAGCGAGCACCGCGCTACCACTGGGGAAGCCGATCACCGCGTTGAGCGTCAGCCAGGCGACAGGCAAGCCGACGATCACCGTAGTGATCACGAGAGCCAGCAGCGCCTGACGCCGTCCGACGAACCATTCTGGCCGCCGCCAGCGCCAAATAACCAGATAGACTGCCACGAGCAACGGCAAAAGCCATAATCCTGGCGCGATATCAATCGCCAACCCGGTACAGAGTCCGCAGAGGACAAAGGGCCAGACATCGCGCCACACGCGCCTGAGCCGAGATTCCCCAGGCGCTTTCAGCGCCTCGACGCCGTCCAGATGGGTTCGCAGACCGCGCAGCAGCGCATAGACCGCCGTCACCAGTAAGAGCGGAAGCAGCACAACCTCCATCCCGGAGCGGCTAAGCGAGACATGCCACTGTGACGTGGCTGCAAGTAATGCGGCCAGCAGCGCGACCACACCCGCGCCACGTACATCCTGCTGGCGCATGATCTCCTTGGCCAGCAGATAGATCATCAAGACGGTGAGCGTGCCCAGTATCGCCGTCGGCAGCAGTGTGGCGAATGGCGTTGGCCCAAACAGCAGCACCAGCCCGTTCTGCAAGAACACAAACGGCGCGTGCAGTCCACGCGTATCCGACTGCGACAGGCGCAACTCGGCGCTAACCTGATTTAGGACGCTCGATGGAAGCCTATCGAAGAGATTGCCCAGACGCAGCAACCGGAGCAAACCCGCCACGACGAGAATCAGCGCAAGCATGATCCGCTCCCAGACGACCGGGCGCCACAGCAAACCTTCTCTGGCGGCGCGCAAATAGCGCATGGCCGCGCTGCCGAGGCTCTCATCCGTCGTCGTCGAGCGCAGGATCAGCAGCGGCGCGAACGTGACCAGAACCGCAAAGAACTGCACAAAGAGATCGCGGCCAATGCCTGGCGTTCCAACGAGCAAATAATTGCTGATGGCGTAGGTGAGCAAGGAGCCCACAGCGAGGATCGCGGCCTGCCGGCGAATGTACGACTCCGTCGCCAGCGTGGCGAGCGGGAGCAGCCAGACCACATACCAGGGCTGGAACCAGAACGTGATAAGGATCAGCCCCGCAAACGTGACCCGCGCTGACGCTGTGATGACATCGCGGAGTTCAATGTCGCGGCCACGCAGCCAGAGATAGCGCGCCTGGACAAACGCATAGATGAAGAAGGCGAGGTAGAAGACCAGGCGCACTGTCTTATCCAGCGCGGGATACTCGGATTGCGTAACGAAGAGTTCGAGTGGCGCGGCGATGAACTGAACAAGCGAGCCATTGTAGTAGAGAGGACGAAGCTGCTGCCCCAGACCGGTGAAGGTGCGTAGTCCTGCCCAGAACGGCGCATAGCAAAGCGCGACCAGCCCCGCGCCGATCACCGTGAAACTGGCAAAGAGCGCCGCGACTTTGCGGCGGTCGAAGTCGACAAGCGACGCGGCGACCGCCTGCATCGACCCAACCAGTCCTCTGCCACTTGCTGATGATGGTTCTTCATCAGCGCCCGCCTGTAGCGCGGTGGCGCGTTGCGCCTGCGCATAACGGTAGAGCACGAACACCAGCCACAGCGGCACGAAGACCAGCGAGAAGTACTTGACCAGCGCGCTCAGAACGAGCAGCGCGAACGCCAGACGCAGCCGCCCATGTAGCGTCAGTGCGAACGCTCCGAGCACGCAGAGCATCATCAGGATATCGTTATGCCCATTGCCAATCGTCTCAAACAGCAGCAGCGGACTCCAGGCAAACATTACAAAGATCACGAGCCGCCTGGTCGGGTAGAGCCGCTTTGCCAGCGCATCAACGACGAGTATCGCGCCAAAGAAACAGACCGCTGCGAACACTTTGAAGAGCAACATGTTGAGGAGCAGGTTCTCACCCGCCACCAGTGAGACAGCGCCAGCGATCAGCAGCCAGACTGGGCCGTAGGGCGCCGCCGGGCGATCCACAAGGATATTGCCGGGTAGGAGCTGCGCGGGAGTGATCATCGGGTTCTGATGCAGGTGCGCGTAGAGATAGCCGCGCGCGACGTAGCCATAGAGATCCGTCGTCGTGATCGGCTGCATCCAGATCATGACCAGTGTGAAGAGGACAGGCAACGCCACCAGCGTAATACGCGCAACCGTCCGCCTGCGAGAGCCTAACTCCGCGCCAGCAGATCCACTAAGGCGGCGCGCGGCGAGCAACGCGACAAACTGGCACAGGAACAAACCGAGGATCGCCGCAATATAGCCAACGGCGGCGAAGAGACTGTACCCTGTCACCCGGCCCATCTCGATAGCGAGCTGCGGGTGATTCCACCAGGTGGTGATAGGGAACGCATTCACGAAGGCGAGATAGACCAGCAGCGACACCGCGCCGGCAACCGCGACGAGGGTAGTAGCAGGTATCGTGCGCACCAGATGCGCGACCACATCCTCATCGCGCGGAGAAAAACCCGGAATCGCTGGAGCAGCCTCGCGCAGACGTTGCCATAGACCAACTGGCCCACGACGCTGTAGGCTCGTTTCCGCCTGGTCCGGAGACTCAGGCGGCGCGCTCACACTCGCATTCACGTCGGCAGTGCCTTCCAGTGAGGCGGTCCGAACTGAGGGCCACCGATACACGCTGACCACCAGCGCGCCAAAAGCCGCAAGCCAACTCAGGTTGCGTGCGGTCAAGAGCATGACTGCCCATGGTTCGAGCGCCCGTAGGGCGTCCCAGAATAGAATAACACCTTGTCCAAGTACAGCGAGCGCGACGACCGCGCCCCACCAGACGCGCCGCGGAACGCGCGAGGGCAAACGCAGTACGGCGGCCAGCGGCAGTAAGACCAGCGCATAATGCGTGGGAAGCGCGCGAAACGCCAGCATGAAGGCCAGCAACGCCGCGAGCGAGAGGGCGATCACCCACTGCGCTCGATTCGCAGGGGCGCTTTCACCATCAACCCGGCGACGCCATTGGAGCGCTATCCACACCAGTGGCGCGTATACCACACATAACAGCAGCGCGAGCAAAATGGTTGGCCCACCACGTACTATTTGGTCGAGCGGCGAGACGACTACGCGAGAGAGATCAGCGCCGTTGAAGCGCGTCGTGACGGCAAGGCCCGGCAGCCAGCCAACAAGCAACTCGAGATTCGCCCAGAGGCTCTCGATCTCGTTCGCGCGCGCCTCGTGGTAGAGGACGGTGCTGGCGACGGCGTCCCATCCCGCCCATAACATGACCGCTAAGGTCACCACGGCAATGATTCCAACCAGTACGCCGAGTGGTCGCCCAACCGCGCTCAATGCGCGCTTTGCCCATCCTTCTGGTTGCTCTGCGCGAATTTGCACAATCTGATAGAACGCCATCGGCGGGGCCAGCAAGATGGGAAATCCCTTGATGAGCGCCGCGGCAGCTAGCGCGGACCACGCCACATAGGGTCGGCGGATGAGCAGGCCATAGATTGCCAGAAGGCAGAGCATTCCTGCGGCGAGGTCGAACTTTTGCAGCAGCGCGCCCACCGCTACCGTCAAGAACGTATAGATCAAGCCAGAGACCGCGCCGCTGGCGTCGCCAGACGCAATGCGCCGCCCTACGCGCATCACCAGCCAGAGCGTGAGCGCGTCGACCAGCAGCATCATCACAGCGAAACTGACGCCATATGCGCCGTAACGCACAGGATCTGGCGCAGGCAGGCTGGTCACGCCAGCATGAAAGGCAGGATCGGGTTGCGGCGCGATTCCCGCGAAGGGAAGCAAGGGCAATGCTGGTAGGAGCGTCAGGATAACCGCGAGTGGCGGGTACTCCACGCTGTAGTCATGATACGGAAACTGGCCCGCGGCGAACTGTCCGGCGAAGTGGTAAAACTGCGGGTCGCAGTAGCGCTGCCCGATGATCGCCGCCGCAAGTAAGATGATGCGCGTCACACCCCAGACCAGCCATACCCGCCACGTCGAAACGCGTAGCCGCTGCGCCAGCCACGACGTAGGGCCTCCTGAAGTCTGAGAACCGCGTTCATCTTTGGAGAGCAAGGCGCCTTCGGCGGTCATAGCGCGCTCCCTCCTTGAGTGACGCTAGCATCTGCTCCTACAGGAGTCGCTCGCCGCCACCGTTCCAGGAATGCGCGCCAGATGAGTTGCCCATTCGCCGCAACGAGCCTTTGCTCTCCATAGCGCCGGGCCAGGAACAGTGTGACCGCTGGAAGGCCGATATAGTAGAAATAGGTCGTCAGGCTGCGCCAGGCGAAGAAGAGCGGCAGCACAGCTAGCACAAACGCCATCTCCGGGCTATCCTTCCCGCGCCGCCAGTACCACACCAGCGAGGCGACAAGTGCGATGGCTTCCAGCGCGGTATAGACTCCTTGTGGCGCTAATGGCAGAACGCGCGCGAGCGAGAGACGGATGAGGCCAGTCCCGCTGGCGAACATCGGCTCTACCTGTGGCGCGAGAATGCCTTCCAGCCACGCGTGCGGCGCGTTCAGTATAAATGGAAGATTGATGGCGAGGAAGATCGCCGCCGCGCCGCCAAGCCGCGTCAGGACAGTTCGCAGGTCATATTGGCGGAAAATGTAGATCGCATAGTAGGGCAGGAAGAACCACGCCAACTGCTTCGACGCGATGGCCAGTCCCAGCGCCACCGTCGAGAGAATCGAGCGCCCAGACCAGCGCCACGCGATGAACATCAGCAGCATCCATTGCACATCGAGCGAGCCGGCGATTGTCGCATCGAGGAGTGGCGCAGAGGCGAGCGCCAACA
>DATAOM010000150.1:0-7892 GCA_036265775.1 Ktedonobacterales bacterium
AGTCCGCGGAAGCGGGTGATCCGGCGCTGGCCGGGCAGGATTTGGGGATGGATCGCGTGCTCGAAGCCCTCTACGACACCGAGCGCTCCGGCGGGCTGGGCAAGTCGTCGCCGAACGTGGCGCGCTGGCTCGGCGACATCCGCACATACTTCCCCGCGCCAGCGGTGAAGGTGATGCAGCAGGACGCGCTGGAGCGGCTGAACCTGACACAGATGTTGCTGGAGCCTGAGATGCTGGAGCAGGTTGAGCCAGATGTGCATCTGGTAGCGACGCTGCTCTCGCTGAGCCATGTCATCCCGGAGAAGACAAAGGATACGGCGCGACAGGTGGTGCGCCGGGTAGTGGAGGACCTGGAGCGCAAGCTGGCGAATCCGCTGCTCCAGGCGGTGCGCGGCAGCCTGAACCGCGCTTCGCGCACCAACCGCCCACGCGCGGGCGAGATTGACTGGCATCGCACCATTCGCGCCAACCTGAAAAACTATCAGGCCGACCGCCGCACGATCATCGCCGAAAAGCTCGTCGGCTACGCCCACAAGCGCTCATCGCTGCGCGACATCGTGCTCTGCGTGGACCAGAGCGGCTCGATGGCCTCCTCGGTTGTCTATTCGGGCATCTTCGGCGCGGTGCTGGCCACGTTGCGCGCCGTCAGCACGCGCATGGTCGTCTTCGACACCGCCGTGGTGGACCTCAGCGACGACTTGCAGGACCCGGTGGACCTGCTCTTTGGGACGCAGCTTGGCGGCGGGACAGACATCAACCGTGCGCTCACCTACTGCCAGCAGGTCATCACGCGACCGACGCAGACGATCCTCGTCCTCATCACCGATCTCTACGAGGGCGGGAACGAGCGCGAGATGTTGCGTCGCGCGGCGGAACTGGCGGCGAGCGGCGTGCAGGTGGTCTGTCTGCTGGCGCTGAGCGATAAGGGCGCGCCGAGCTTCGACTCCGGCAACGCGGCGGCGTTGGCGGGCATGGGCATTCCCAGCTTCGCCTGCACGCCGGAGCTGTTCCCTGATCTGATGGCGGCGGCGATTCAGAAGCAAGACCTCGCGCTCTGGGCGGCGAAGAACGACATCGTGGTCGCTCGTGGCGCCGAGTAGACTGAAATCAGCGATTCCAACCTGGGCTGCTGTAGTGACTGCCAACTACGCAGCCCGTCTCTATCTGATGTCCGCCATGACTGCCTCTGATATCCCAAATGGCGGGCGCGCCTGCATCTATCAGCTATACTCGTCACGATCTCTCCTAGTCGAGCGCCGACACACTTCTCCTCCGAGCATTCGCTCTCATTCTGATCCGAGCACCCATGCGTAGATTGACGACTGACAACTTGAGGCTGCTGGCCTTCCATGAGGCGGGTCATGCCGTCGCCACGTGGGCGCTAACCCGTGAGGCGCCGGAGGTCGCGCTCGTCGCGTATGACCCCGGCATGACGGCGGGACGCATACAGGTGGCGCACTTCATGCTGGACGCCACGCGACGGCGTGACACTCAAATTCCGCATGAGGCGGCGCCTGCCGAGGGCGAACCAGCACAGTTTTCGCGCGAGAACTTCGAAGCGGATGAGCGGCGCATCATCATCCTGATGGCAGGCGTCGAGGCCGAGGCGATCCTCACGCACGATGAAGACTGGTGGGAGTCGGAGGAAGATCGCAAGCGCGCGGAAGAGATTATCACGGCGCTGCTCGCAAGTGGATGGCTCCCGGCGGCGCAGGACGACCATGAGCGTAGTGTCCTGCTCGCGCAAGAGGACATGACGCGTCGCTGCTGGTCACTATTCCAACATCGCACGCGCCAGTTGATGCGTCAGCCGCCGATCCAGTCCGCCGTGATCACTTTGGCGAACACGTTGCTCGCCGAGGAGCGCATTGACTCAGCCCGCGCCGCGCGCATCATCCGCACAGGCATTGCCGAGGCCGACCCTGATCTGACCGGTTAATCTAGCCGATAGCGGCGATAGAATCTACCGGACGGGAGAAGCTCGCCTGCCAGATCTGCGCGCCGGTGGCGACCTCGACGGCGTAGAGCTTGCCGTCGTCGCTGCCCATGAAGGCGACGCCTGCCGCAACGACCGGCTGTGTCCCGATCGTGCCGTCGGTCTTGAAGCGCCACACCTGCTTCCCGTCACTGGCGCGCACGGCATAGAAATACTGGTCATCGCTGCCGAAGATCACTAGATCGCCGGTGAGTGTCGGCGCGCTATGGACCTCGTTCTCTGTCTCGAAGTCCCAGCGCTTCGCGCCGGTCTGGGCGTCGAGGGCATAGAGCCGGTGGTCGAATGAGCCGATGTAGAGCACACCATCGGCAAGCAGTGGCTTGCGATAGATGATCGGCCCCTGCGTCTGGAAGCGCCATGCGACTGAACCATCAGCCGTCTTCAGCGCGTAGACATTGCCATCCTCGGAGCCAATGTAGACGAGATCGGGTCCCACTGCGGCGGTCATAATCACGCGGCCATTGGTTTTAACACGCCAGAGCAGCTTGCCATCGGCGGCGTTAAGCGCATAAAAGTACGTATCGATGCCACCAACATACACGGCGCCATTACTCACGATGGGTGACGCCTCGACGCCTGCGCCTGTCTGATAGCGCCAGACCTGCTCGCCATCGCTCGTCCGCAGCGCATAGATGTACTGATCGTCGGAGCCGATGTAGACGATTCCCTGCGCCACCGCAGGCGACGAGACCACCGCGTCGCCCGTCTCGTGCTTCCAGAACAGCTTGCCGCTCGCCGCCTCCAGCGCATAGATGCTCTGATCTTTGGAGCCGACATAGACGACGCCATCCACCAGCGCGGGAGACGAGTCAACAGCCCCACCAGTCTCATAATGCCAGCGTGTCTCGCCGGTCGCGGCGTTGAGCGCATAGAGGTTGTTATCCTGCACGCCAACGTAGAGTGTGCGCTGGTTGAGCTCCGGTGGCGCGGTTGGCTTGCGCTCTGCGGATGTCGAACCACTGCCACAGGCTGCGAGGGCCGTGGTGAGAATCGCGAGCAGTGGGATGGACAGACTGGCTCGTATCAGGATCATGACGCCCCCTGTATGCGCTGAACACTCCGCTTGTCTTGCTCGTATGACGCGCATCTAACGCGCGCTTTTCACAAGTCAGCGCAGAGCGTCGGCAGGCAGTGGTGTCGCTGAGGAGAAAGCGCTTTGTTTAGCGTCCTGGGGAGATATGGTCTTTGACGACTGGACAATAACGCGAATGGTGGCGATGACGAGTAGCGCATTGCGCAGCGCCAGCACGCCAAGGAAGAGCGGATCGTAGGTCTCTCCCCACGTGGGCGCGAGGTTGGCGGCGAGAATAGGATACTCGAGGGTGGTCAGGACGCAGATCGCCAGCCAGAGCAGGTCGAGCTCGTAGACCACTGCGACGAAGGGCAGAATCCAGAGCAGATATTGCGCGCTCAGCACCTTGCTGGCGACAAGGACAACACACAGCGCCGCGAGTATCGCCTGTGGCAGCTTCAGCGCGCCACGCGCCATGCGCCAGTAGACCCAGAGCAATCCCAGAACCAGCGTGATAGATGATCCTAGCCCCAGCGGCGCATCCAGCGCGCCGGAATAGTTGTAGGCGTAGGAGAACACCCGATACGCGGGAAAACCGAGCGCGGTGCCAGCCCACAGGAGCGTCGCGGGGATAGATTCCACCTCGATCAGGCGGCTCTGCGCGAAGGTGATTGCTGAGAGCGCGCCCTGCGGATCGCGCAATGCCACGATCTCGAAGCCGAGGAGCATGACCGCCACTGGCCCCGCCAGGCTCAGCGCGACTCGCCAGAGCGCACGCCATCCGCTCATGCTGGGCACCTTCGAGTCTCCATCTTCAGGCGATTGAAGGGAGCGCCAATGGGCGATAACGAGGACGGGAAAGAGGAAGAGGGGATAGAGCTTCAGCAGGACGCCAACCGCTAGCAGCGCATAGGCCAGCGTAAAGCGCTTGCGTTCCGCGGCGAGCCAGGCAGCCACAGTGAAGGCGACGGGGACGAGGTCGTAGCGCGAGAGCGCGACCGAGACTGCCCCGACCAGGAGGTAGACGCCAAAGGAGACTGCGGCGCGGCGGCTCCAGCCCCAGGCCAGCGTCAGATAGACCAGGATGGCGACGCCACCCATCCACAACCCGAATGCCACGAATGGCCCCGCGCCTGCCGGGAAGAGCGTGAGGGTGAAAGGCGCCAGGGCGAGCGGCGGATACTCGAACGGTAGCGCGCGAAATGGCGGATTGCCAAACCAGAAGGCGCGGGCGTACTGCTCGTATTCGAGCACGTCGCTCGCGTTGAAGTTCGCTACCTGGGTGAGCGCGAACCATGAGGTGATAATTGCGGCGAGGAGTATGCCCACCCCCGGCGTCGAGAGCCATCGCATCACCCGCTCGCGCACCGTCGTCTCCTGCTCACTCATGAGACCTGAACTGAGCGATTCTAGAGTACAGGCTCTGGGGCGAACGCGCAAGCAATCGAGGCCGCACTGTTTGTGGCAGTGGAGCGCCTTATGCTACTATTCCAGTAGAGCTTTCCCCTTTCGATGAAAGGCGCTTGCGCATGCCCGGCGACACCACATCCAGCCAGCGAACCGCGATCAGCCTCCGTGTCAACGGCGTCGAGCGCGCGTTGGAGGTCGAGTCACGGCGTACGTTGCTCGACGCGCTCCGTGAGGACCTGGGGTTGACCGGAGCGAAGCCCGGCTGCGAGATGGGAAACTGCGGCGCCTGCACCGTTTTGCTGGATGGCGAGGCCATCTATAGCTGTCTCGCGCTGGCGGTGGAGTGCCAAGGGCGCGCGGTCACGACCATCGAGGGCCTGACGCAAGGCGATGCGCTTGACCCCATCCAGCAGGCGTTCATTGCCCACGACGCGCTGCAATGCGGCTTCTGCACGCCGGGACAGGTATTGGCGATGAAGGCGCTGCTCGACCGCAACCCGCATCCCGGCGACGAGGAGATCGATCGCGCCATGTCCGGCAATCTCTGCCGCTGCGGCGCGTATCCAAAGATTCGCGCTGCCGCCCGCGCCCTCGCGCGCCAGGAGACTTGACCAGTTACTCTCCCCCAGATTTCTCGCCTTCGCTTGAACAGCACCCCGAAAGGCCAGCGCATGCCAGTTCGCATCGTCACCACCCACCTCGAATTCGAGGGTCAGGTCTACGAGCAGCGCGTCGTGCTGGAAGGCGACGAGCCGCCGGTATGGGGTCCAGGCGCTGAACTGAGCGTCGTTGGGACCGCGACGCCGCGCGTGGATGGACGCGAGCGCGTGAGCGGGGCTGCGACCTACAGCCATGACGTGCGCTTACCAGGGCAGCTCTTCGCCGTCGGACTGCGCTCGCCCTATGCGCACGCGCGCGTCGTCAGTGTGGATGTCAGTCGCGCTGAGACCATGCCAGGCGTCCGCGCTGTCCTGACACGCTTCAGCGATCCCGATCTGATCGATCCCGCGCGCAAGCGGTCGATCCTGGGCGAAGAGATGCTGTTTCATGGCATGGAAGTAGCTGTCGTCGTCGCCGAGAGGCGCGAGCAGGCGCGCGACGCCGTCGCCGCGATTGACGTCAGCTACGAGCCGCTGCCCTTTGTCGTCGATCCTGAAGCGGCGCTACGCCAGGATGCTTTCCGTGTCTCGCTCACCCAGGCCAACAACAATGCCAGCGAGGAGTATCCCAAGACCTATGAGCGTGGTGATGTCGAGGAGGCGTTGCGCTCTGCCGAGGCAATGGTCGAGGTACGCTTCGAGACGCCAGCGGCGCCGCATAACTCGCTGGAGACGCACGGAGCGGTCGCCAGTTGGGACGGGCGCACGATGACCGTCTATAGTTCGACGCAGGATATCTATGGCGCGCGCCAGCAAATCGCCAGCGCGTTGGGCCTCCAGCAGAACCAGGTGCGCGTCATCAAGCAGTACATGGGTGGCGGGTTCGGCAGCAAGTTCGGCGCGCACCACTCTGGCCTGATCGCCGCCTATGCCGCGAAGAAGCTTGGCCATCCCGTCCACTATATGCTCAGCCGCGAGGAGGAGAATCTCGCCGCTGGTCATCGCCCGGCGAGCATTCAGACATACCGACTGGCCGCAACAAGCGATGGGGCGCTCGCCGCGATTGACCTGCGCGCGATCAGCAACACCGGCGCGCTCGGCTCGTGGATGTCGGCGGTCAGTCTGGCGGCCAAGGAACTCTATCTCTGCCCCAACGTGCGCACGGTTGACATGCCGGTGCGGACGAATCTTGGCACGCAGTCGGCGTTCCGCGCGCCGGGCGTTGTCGAGGCGACGGCGGCGATGGAGGTCGCCATCGACGAGCTGGCGCACACACTAGGGATAGACCCACTCGAGTTTCGCATCAAGAACCATGCGCCCAACAACCAGCTCATGAATGGCCGGCCCTACTCGACCAAGACGCTGGTCCAGGCGTATGAGATCGGCGCCGAACGCATTGGCTGGACCACGCGCGACGACGAGGCGCGGCGCTTTCCGCGCGGGCGCGATGGCTACCTGCGACGTGGCGTCGGCATGGCAAGCCAGATCTGGGGCGGCGACGGTGGCCCGCCCGCGCAGGCCATTGCCAAGCTCCTACCCGACGGCACAGCGGTCATCTTGACCGGCACACAGGACATCGGCACCGGCACGCGCACCGTCCTGGCGCAGGTCGCCGCCGAGGAATTGCGCATTCCGCTGGCGCATGTGCGTGTGGAGTTGGGCGACACGGAGTTCGGCGTCTTCTCCCCCGCGAGTGGCGGCAGCATGACGCTGGCCTCGGTTGGCCCCGCTGTGCGCATGGCTGCCGCTGGCGTGCGCGCGGAGTTGCTGGAAGTTGTCAGCCACTTCACCGAGGCCCCGGTGGATGCGCTGGAGGTACGCGATGGACATGTCTTCGCGCGCGAGACTGGACGTGACTTCGGCGCCATCAGCGATTTCCTCGGCCAGCTCGATGGCCACGAGATCAGCGCCAAGGGTATGCGCGGCCCTAACGCCGAGGACGTCACCAATCGCACATTCGGCGCGCAGTTCGCCGAGGTCGAGGTAGATATCGGAACCGGGCAGGTACGCGTGCGGCGTATCGTCGCGGTACACGACTGCGGGCGCGTCGTCAATCCGTTGACGCTGAGCAGTCAGATGGAGGGTGGAATCATCCAGGGGCTGGGTTTCGCGCTGATGGAGCGGCGCATCGTGGATGAGCGCCTGGGCCGCGTGTTGAACGCGAACCTGGAAAGCTACAAGATTCCCACTATCCGAGACGTGCCGGAGATCGAGGTGGTGATGATTGGCGAGGCGAATACGCGCGCCAATACCCTCGGCAGTCTCGGCGCAGGTGAGCCACCGATTATCCCGACCGCCGGAGCCATCGCCAACGCCGTCGCGCACGCGATCGGTAAGCGGGTGCGCCGCCTGCCACTCACGCCGGACTACATCTTCGATCTGCTAGGGGAAGCGTGATGCGCGCATTTGACCATGTATCCGCCACGAGCGCCGAGGAGGCGCTTGCCCAACTGAGTGCGCAGCAAGATGGCGAGGCGCGCTTTATTGCTGGCGGCACGGACCTGCTGACGCTGATGAAGGCCGATCTTGTCAGGCCAGCGCGACTGATCGACCTGAAGCCGCTGACCCACCTGCGGGGCGTCAAGCATCAGCCCGATGGCGCGATCTCGATTGGCGCATTGACGACACTTGCCGACATCGAGCGTGACGCCAGTATTTCTGGCTCAGTTCCAATGCTCATACAGGCGATCCAGGACGCCGCGACGCCGCAACTGCGTGCGATGGCGACCATTGGCGGCAATCTCTTGCAGCAGTGTCGCTGCTGGTATTACCGCGACGGGCTGAACTGCTGGCTCGCGGGCGGCGATGAATGCTTCGCGCGCGAGGGACAGAACCAGTACCACGCCATCTTCCAGCAGGGGCCGTGCGTCGCCGC
>DATAOM010000151.1:0-17308 GCA_036265775.1 Ktedonobacterales bacterium
GCCTCGCCCAGCAGCAACTCGTCCAATCGCTCGCGCCGCTCGGTGTACTCGCGCGGTGGCGGGACCTTGCGCCAGTCGTTCACGTCGAGCGCGGCTTGGAGCAGTCGTCGCGCCTGCGCCCAGGTGATTGGCGTGGTCGGCGCGCCGTTGTTCCCGCGCAGCGTCTCGACCGTCTCGCGCAAGAAGCGCGCGCGGCTCATCGGCTCGGTGACGTTGAAGCGCGTCACGCCAGTCGAGTAAAAGTTGAGCGCGATGAGGTAGCCGCGCACGGTATCAGAGTTTGCGCCCTCCTGCCAGGCGAGAAACAGCGTCATCTCGCCGCTCTCGCGGGTGCGTGTGGCGTATGACTCGACCAGTTGCGGGCGCGCTGGGGCCGTCGGCAAACTCACAATGGCGTCACTGGTCGGGGAAGGCGAGATCACCGCTGTTGGAATCTCTTCGGACGGGAGCGTGAGATCGGAGCGCACGCCTGCCGATTGCAGCCGCAGCCGCGAGCGACGCGCCTCGCGGGCCACCTCTCGTCGCGTGTCCGCCTCGCCAAGGACCTGTGCGACATCGGCGGCGGCGGGAGCGAACTCGCCACGAGTCGCGCCGAGCGACTGCGCATAGGCGAGCGCGATTGGCTCCTCCGCCTCGGTGATGGGCGAGAGCCGCTCGATCATCGCCTCACGCCCATCCTCGCGCGCCTCGCGCAACGCGCTGGCGATTCCTGGCGTCTGGCGTGTTAGTTCGGCGAGCGCCTGATTCTGCTCATCCGTCAGCGGAACCGCCTGTTGCTCCCTCTCACGATCCTTCGCGCCCGTCTGCGCTTTCTGTCCCTGCCGTCCACGACGCCCACCGTGTCCCATGACACTCTATCCTTCCGCTGCCTGCCGCTGATGGTATACCTTGCTTCAGACCGTACAGCGTGAAATTGTAGCACGCGCGGCGCATGACCTGCCGGGCGTTGAAGGAGCGGGCAGAGGAGGGTGCATCCCGATACCGATAAGAGATGGCTCAGTCTGCCTCGGCGGAGACGAAATTCACCAGCGAGGTAAGCGCCTGATATGCGCCCTGTGCGCTGACGGTGTCAGTGGCGACGGATTCAAGCGCCTGCCGCGCCAGTTCGCAGTGTGTCCGCAGGATAGCGCGCGCATGCTCTCGCGCCGAGACACGCTCGAAGATGGCGAGCACGGCCTCGATCTCCTGCTCGCTTGCCTGGCCAGCGCTGGTGTAGACGCGCAGCAGCATGTCACGGTCCGTGGGAGTCGCAGCGTCGAGCGCGAGCAGCACTGGCAGCGTCATCTTCTTGCGGCGCACGTCGCCCGCCGCGCTCTTGCCCAGATCGGTTGCCTCCCAGATGCCGAGCAAATCGTCACGCACCTGGAACGCCATGCCCAGCGCATAGCCAAAGTCACGCAACCGCTCCGCCAGAGCTGGATCGTCTGGCGCGCCGAGCCGCCCGCCCATCTGCGCCGCGCAGGCCATCAGCGCCGCCGTCTTGCGCCCGATCATAGCCAGATACATCTCGGCGGTAATCTCCTGGCTGCGCTCGAAAGCCATGTCGAGGTACTGCCCCTCACAGAGAGCGAGGCAGGTGCGGTCGAGCAGCTCCGCCAACTCAACGACGAGCGTTGGAGCCACGCCGCGCTCGATTAGCCGCAATAGCTCCAGCCGCGCCATAGCGAAGACGCCGTCGCCTGTGTTGATCGCGTGCGCCTCACCCCAGATCTTCCAGAGCGTCGCGCGATGGTGCCGCGCCTCGTCGCCGTCCTCAATATCGTCGTGGATGAGCGAGAAGTTGTGCACCAACTCAACGGCGATCGCAGCGGGAATAGCCCGCGTGACAGTGTTATCCGCTTCAGTCTGATTGATGCTAGCGTGGGCGGCGGCCAGTTCACAGGCGGCGAGCAGCAGCGCCGGACGTAGCAGTTTGCCCGGTTGGGAGCGCGCTGGCTGGAGTTCGGCGTCGCGCCAGCCAAAGTGGTATTCGATCTGCCCGTAGAAGGCGTCCAGCAACGGAGCGACGACAGGAGTCTGTGGTGTAGAAGCCCGCGCTGCCTCGATGGATCCTTCCAGCGCGGCGTTCAATTGCCCGCGGTAGCGATCTAGCGCCTCGGCGATCGCGTCGGTCTCCGCCTTCCTGCGTACCGTCACGCCAGCATATCCTTCCTTGTCGCTCACGTGGGCTAGCGCACGAACTGCGCTGCGACCAGGCTTACCACTGTCGCGGCGCCGCCGATCGCGACGATCCAGCGGCTCAGACCGACGATCCCACCGGCCTGGCGCAACGGCGCACAGAGGTGACAGTAGCGGCGGGTGACGAAGTAGCGCTGGCTACGGCTGCCATCACGTACGATCTCTATGGCTTCCTCGCGGCGACGTGTGTGCCGGTCGTCGCAGATATAACGGCGGCACCCATAGCAACGGTTGTAGTCAATATAGTGCGCGAACATCGAGCCGGACCACTGCCGCGGCTCGACCTCGACCCCGCAGACATAGCAGCGGTAGTCTTCGGCGTGCGTGCGCATGCGGGTAGCGCATGGCTCGTGGTCGGCGCGGGCGAAGTGCTCCGAGCACAGATGCCGATGACAGGCTGGGCAGCGCCCCGAGGACGCCAGGCCACACTCGTTGCAGGAGGGAATGGGGATGACGCTATGCGGACCCATATCCCCCTCCGCTCTGTTGGTACGCGGTTCGACCTACGACGCCGGGCAGGAGCATAGCATCCCGGCGCGCCAGCGTCAATCCGCAAGTATCTGCAGGTATCTGGTAGAATCAGGCCGCAACAAAGAGGCGCAACATCACAGGGCAATCTATGCGCCGCAAAAGGAATGACCGATGACATCACAACATGCGATAGACAGGACCGAGAAGCGCGCCATTGTCCTGCTCTCCGGCGGGCTGGACTCCTCTACCGCGCTCGCCATCGCCGTCGAGCAGGGATATGCGCCGTATGCGTTGAGCTTTCGCTACGGGCAGCGGCACGAGCGTGAACTGGAGGCGGCGCAGGCAGTCGGGCGACACTTCGGCTGCATCGAGCACAAGGTCATTGACCTCGACCTGAGCGTGTTCGGCGGCAGCGCGCTCATCGACGATGCGATTGCTCTGCCGCTCGACCGCGATGAGGCGACGCTGGCAAGTGGCGTCCCGGTGACGTACGTGCCCGCGCGCAATCTAATCTTCCTCTCCATCGCCACCGCCTACGCCGAAGTAACGGGGGCGGACGACATCTTCCTCGGTATTACGGCGGTGGACTACTCCGGCTACCCTGATTGCCGCCCGGAGTTTCTCGACGCCTTCGCCGAAGCGGCGCGGCTGGCGACGAAGGCTGGTACCGAGGACGGTCGCGTGATGCGCTTCCATGCGCCGCTGATCGCGCTCTCCAAAGCGGACATTGTGCGTGAGGGAACGCGGCTGGGCGTGCCGTGGAAACTGACCTGGAGTTGCTATGCGGGTGGGAAAGAGGCATGTGGGCGCTGCGATAGCTGCCAGTTGCGCCTCATGGGCTTTGCTGATGCTGGATTGAGCGACCCACTACCATACGCCCACAGTCCAGCAGGGCAATAGCCTCTGCGACGGCATGAAGGAGATATTGATGGAGAACTTGCTTGAGCAGGCGCGAACTATTCTCGTGACGACTGTGCCGCGCTGGCGCGCGCTGACAGTGTCGGTGGATGAGGCGTTGCTGAATCGCGCGCCTGTCGCCGGCGAGTGGTCCGCAGCCGAGTGCCTCCGCCATCTGGTCGAGGCGGAACGCGATGTCTTCCCAGTACGCGTGCGCTACTTCCTGGCAGGGCAAGATTTCCCCGCATACGATCCCGATGCCGCCGCTGCCATCGCAGAGCCACGGACGCCACCCGAACTGATGGACGACTTCGATGCGCTGCGCACAGCGAGCCTCGACTTACTAGCGACGCTGACCGGAGATGACCTGGCGCGCACAGCTCGGCACGCGGAACTGGGGACGGTGACACTCAGTGAACTGATTCATGAATGGGCGGCGCACGACCTGATGCACACCGTGCAGGGCGAGCGCGCGCTGATGCAACCCTTCATCGCGGGCTGTGGACCCTGGCGCTCCTACTTCACCGATCATCTCGCCAAGCCAGCCAGCCAATGAACCAAGTCTCCTAGTCACCAGCGGTCCAGCGCGCGCTCCGGCTATACTGGCGAGTGACCGGCGAGACGTTGCTAACTTTTTCTGCCTCTATCCGCCGGTCGCCACTGGGAGCGATCAATGCGCGTCATTATCTGTTCGGATCACCTGCAACGGCGCGAAGAATCCTACCGGCAGGCGGCGCAGGATCTGCAGGATGAGCCGCCTCCACGCCCGAAAGGACTCTTGCAGCGCATCATCTGGCTCGTGACCGCGCGCAAGACAATGGAGATGGCGGCGCGCCACGCGCGAGTGAGTGAGATGGAGGCGGAGGCCGACCGCTTCGCGCAGGGGCGTGTGGGCGAAGATTCCTTCGTGCAGGCGCTTTCGACACAGCTCGATGATCGCTATGTGCTGCTGAAAGGCTACCGACCACCACCGCCATGGCACCAGGGCGGTGACATTGATGGGCTGCTGGTCGGGCCGCATGGCGTCTCGGTGATCGAGGTGAAAGCCTGGCGTGGCTTCTATCGCTACTCCGGCGAGGACTGGCTCTTCCGCAAGAACCGGCGCGCCGTCTGGGAGGTCGCGCGCAAGAACCCGACGGCGCAGGCGGTGGCGAATACGCAGCGCATCCAGCATGTGCTTGAGGACGCTGGTTTCGAGCACATGCGTGTCTTCTCAGCCATCGCCGCCGCGACCGACACGATGAACGTCGAGGTCATCCCACCTGTCAGTGTGCCACTCTACCTCGCGTACTTGCCCGGCGCGCGGTTGGACACGATCATCGGGCCAACGGGACGCCAGGCGGAGCTCTCGCTCTCGCAGGTCGAACAGGCGCTGGCGATCCTCATGCCGCCAGCATCAGCGCGCCTCGGCTGATTGTATCCACTAATGCCCGCGCGCAATTAGGCGGCCTCCACAGTGACCACTTGGCGTTACCACTTCGCGTACTACACCTAGCGCGATCGCCATCGATTGTCCCCTCATGGGCGCCCGATAGAATTTGGCTTCACCCGATGGTCGGACGATCTGCGTTATAATAGAGTGTTGCGGGTACTGATTCCGCTTGCCGGAATCGCCGCTATGCAGTACGCTTTCCTCATGTCGCAAAAATCCGCCGCCCGGCGAGAGCACATAGCAACGCGCAATGCCAGCGCGACCGAGACAGCGCAAGATGTCTCGCCCCTATCCTGGTTTACGCGCGCGACAACGCGAGTGGTGGGGAAGTGGTTTGGAAGAAAGGCAGACTCGCCGATGAGTACGACCAACGTTCAACGAGGAGCGACACAGCCTCCTCAGCAAGACACTCAGCCAGGCCCCCAGCTCGGCGATATCAGCGATAGCCCGGCGGGCGTGAACAACTTCTGTATCACCGTCGCCACGATCAACGGCTCCGGCAGCCAGACCGCCAACAATTGCCTCATCCGCGCGCTCTTCAAGATGGGAATCCCAGTCAGCGGCAAGAACATCTTCCCCTCGAATATTCAGGGGTTGCCAACGTGGTTCCAGATCCGCGTCAGCGAGGATGGCTTCGTCGGCCGGCGCGACACCGCCGAGATCGTCGTGGCGATGAACAAGAACACGCTCGCCGAGGATATCAAGCGTGTCGCGCCTGGCGGCGTTCTGATCACCCCGACCGAGTTCAAGGTCGCCGAGGAGCGCTCCGACATCACCTACTACAACCTGCCGGTGCAACAGATGGCCAAGGACTCCGGCGCCAACGCCGAGCTGCGCCCATACGTGGCGAACATGGTCTACGTCGGCGCGCTGATCGAGCTGCTGGGCATCGACGCCAATGAGGTCAAGGCTGCGTTGGTTAGCCACTTCAAGGGCAAGGCTGGCCCGATCAACCTGAACTACGGCGTCGTCGAGGCGGCCATCGCCTATACGCGCGAGCACATCGTCAAGAGCGACGGCTTCCGCGTGCAGAAGTCGAACAAGACCGCCGGCAAGATTCTCATCGGCGGCAACGAAGCTGGTGGCATGGGCGCCGTCTTCGGCGGCGTTACCGTCGCGGCATGGTATCCGATCACTCCATCCACGAGCCTGGTTGACGCGCTTGGCGACTATGCCAAAGAGTTGCGCGTGAACAAGGAGACCGGCGAGAAGACCTACGCCATCGTGCAGGCGGAGGATGAGATCGCCGCGCTCGGCATCGTGACTGGCGCTGGCTGGATGGGCGCGCGCGCCATGACCTCCACTTCCGGTCCCGGCATCTCGCTGATGACCGAGTACGCCGGCTTCGCCTACTTCGCCGATATCCCTGTCGTCGTCTGGGACATCCAGCGTATGGGGCCGAGTACCGGCCTGCCCACGCGCACCTCGCAGGGTGATGTCCTCAAGGTGTACTTCCTCGGCCACGGCGACCAGAAACACATCGTTCTCCTGCCAGCCAACATGGAGGAGTGCTTCGAGGCGGGCTGGCGCGCCTTCGATCTCGCCGAGCGGCTCCAGACGCCGGTCTTCGTCCTCAGCGACCTCGACCTCGGCATGAACCTCTGGATGAGCGAGCCGTTCTCCTACCCCGACCAGCCGATGGATCGCGGCAAAGTGCTAAGCGCCGAGAAACTGAACGAGCTTCGCGGTTTCGCGCGCTACGGCGACGATGACGGCACAGGCGTCGGTCCGCGCACACTGCCCGGCACGGAGTCTCCGTTCGCGGCGTACTTCGTGCGCGGCAGCGGTCACAACGCGCAGGCGCAGTACTCCGAGCGCCCAGAGGACTGGCTGGCGAACATGCAGCGACTGGAGCGCAAACACGACTACGCGCGCACGCTCGTCCCAGCGCCAGTTCTTGACGAGACGCCTGGCGCCGAGATCGGCGTCATCGCCT
Organism: Ktedonobacterales bacterium; assembly: GCA_036265775.1. Taxonomy (GTDB): domain Bacteria; phylum Chloroflexota; class Ktedonobacteria; order Ktedonobacterales; family JADMIN01; genus DASWAC01. The sequence continues at coordinate 6,915 of DATAOM010000151.1, forward strand.
ATGGCTCGACTGACGCGCCGATGGCCGAGGCCCGCGCGATGCTGGCGAGTCGTGGCGTCAAGACGAGCTACATGCGGCTACGTGCTTTGCCGATCAACGAAGAGTACGCGCGCTTTGTCGAGAAGTATCCGCGCATCTACGTCGTCGAGAACAACTTCGACGCTCAGATGGCGAAGATTCTCACGACCGAGGCGCCGAAACTTGCTGGCAAGATCACACCTATCGCGCACAATGATGGCCTTCCCCTCACTGGACGCTGGATCGCTCAGGCCATCGTGGAACAGGAGCGCTAAATATGTCGATACAGGAACCACCACAAGTCCCGGTCAACCTCATCGGGCTGACACGCAACGACTACAAGGGTCTCCCGTCAACGCTCTGCAAGGGCTGCGGGCACGACTCGATCTCCGCGCGCATCATCTCCGTCGCCTATGATCTCTCGATCAACCCGACGCAGCTCATCAAGATGAGCGGCATTGGCTGTTCGAGCAAGACCCCCGCCTACTTCCTCAATCAGTCGCACGGCTTCAACAGTCTGCACGGGCGCATGCCCTCGGCGACGACCGGCGCGCTGCTTGCGAACCACACCCTCAAAGCAATCGGCGTCAGCGGCGACGGCGACACGACGAGCATCGGCCTTGGCCAGTTCATCCACCTCGTGCGCCGCAATGTGCCGATGGTCTATATCGTCGAGAACAACGGCGTCTATGGCCTGACCAAGGGGCAGTTCTCCGCGACGGCGGACGAGGGCCAGAAACTGAAGTACGCCGGACTGAACGAGCTGCCGCCGATCGACGTGTGCCTGGAAGCGCTGATCGCCGACTGCGGCTTCGTCGCGCGCTCCTTTGCGGGCGACCCGCGCCAGGTGGAGACGCTGCTCAAGGCAGCGTTCAGCCATCGCGGGACGGCGGTGCTCGACATCATCAGCCCGTGCGTCTCCTTCAACGACAACCCCGACTCGACCAAGAGCTACGCCTGGGGCAAGGACCACGAAGAGGCGATCTCCGACCTGAGCTGGATTCCGGCGCGCGAGGAGATCACCGTCGATTACGCAGAGGGCGAGGCGGTGAGCGTGGAGATGCACGACGGCTCGCACATCCGCCTCAAGAAGCTCGACCGCGACTACGATCCACGCGACCGCATGCAAGCGATGAAGCTGCTCGATGAGGCGCGCGAGAAGCAGGAGTTCATCACTGGGCTGATCTATGTGAACGAGGAGCGCCCATCGCTGCCGCAACTGGAGCGGCTGCCGGAGACGCCGCTTGCGCATCTGCCGGAGAGTCAGCTTCGTCCGCCACGCGAGGCTCTGGCGAAGATCATGGATGGCCTGAAGTAGGCTGTGGTACGCTGAACGCCCCCTCCCCGCGACGAGAGGGGGCGATTCTTTTGTGTGAAATCTCTTCGCACGGTGGGAGGCGCAAGCAGTGTGGAGGCGCATGTTCGGTCGGCGCGATAATCAACAAGAGACTCAGGCAGCTAGTCAGACGCTGCCACCAGACTCATCAGCGAGGACGCAAACGCCAGCAGTGACATTTCGGCCGATGACTGAAGCGGAGTACCAGCGCCTACGCTCGTGGTTGGACGAAGATTACGCGCAGGATGTCGCCAAGGCGATGGCCATGTCGCTTGAGGAGGGACGCGAGGCGGCGCAGAAGCAGCTCGGTGAACTGCTCCCAACTGGACTCAGCAGCGAGGGCCATCATTTCTGGAGGATTACGACGCCTGATGGCGACGCGGTCGGCGATCTGTGGGTCCAAATCGGACCGGCGAAAGGGCGCGCTTTTATCTATTTCATCGGCATTGATGAGGCGTTCCGCGGCAAGGGCTACGGTCGCGCGGCGATGCAGGCGCTCGAAGCCGAGGTCCGGCCGCGCGGCGCGACCCGCATCGACCTGAGCGTCTTCGGCGACAACGCTACCGCGATTCACCTCTACCAGTCGCTTGGCTATCAGATTCAAGCCATGGGCATGCGCAAGCCGATCTGAGCGGTGAGGACAGATGGGCGCACGGCTCTTGACGGCGCCCTTGCGCCCGTCATTTGATAGAGCCGCCGCAGATAGAATCGCAGGCACAGACCAGCATCATCAAAAGGAGTAGACATTCTATGGGCGCGCTTCAATTCGGCTGGCACATGCCCTCGTTCCCCATGGACGGCAGCGACGGCGCGACCTTCGTCGAGCACATCCACAACTTTATCACCCACATCGAGCCAAACTTTGACTCTGTGTGGGTGGACGACCACATGTTTCCGGGCTATCCCGGCATCTCCAACGACACCACCTACCTGGAATGCCTCACGACCATCGCGCATCTGGCCACCGCGCACCCCAACATGACCTTCGGCGCGAGCGTGCTGTGCCAGTCATATCGCAACCCCGCACTGCTGGCGCGGACTGTCGCCAACCTCCACCTGCTTACCGGCGGGCGCTTCCTCTTCGGCATCGGAGCGGGCTGGATGGAGGAAGAATACAAGGCCTACAATTTCGACTTCCCCAAAGCCTCGGCGCGCATTGACCAGATGGAGGAGACGATTCAGATTGTCAAGCGCATGTGGACCGAGGCCCCGGCGAGCTTTACAGGCAAGTATTACCGCATCGAGAACGCCTGGTGCGGGCAGCGGCCGAATCCCGTCCCGAAGATCCTGATCGGCGGTGGTGGCGAGCAGAAAACGTTGCGCGTCGTGGCCAGACACGCCGACTGGTGGAATCTCAACGGCGGCAGTGTCGAGAATTACGCGCACAAACTCGATGTGCTGCGCCAGTATTGCGATGAAGCGGGGCGCGAGTTCGACGAAATCGTGAAGACCTGGTCGGCGGAGGGCATAGCGCTTGGCGAGACGGAGGCTGAGGCGCAGCGCGTCGCCGAAGAGACACGCTGGAAGAAAGATGTGCTTGTCGGCACGCCTGCGCAGATCGCGGAGCAGCTACAGCCCTTCCTGGATCTCGGCGTGGAGTATCTGATCGTGCGGCTGGTGGACTTCCCCAGCCACGCAGGAATGGACCTCTTCATGCAGAAGGTCATGCCACGCCTGCGCGCCGCACAAGGAGCGTAAGCCACTAATCCGCAGATGACGTTGCATATGAGCAAAGTGCGCGAACCGCAGACTGGTGGAGATGACCACCTATGACGGCTCGCGCGCCTTGTTTCGTTTACATCACAATGCAGCCGCTAGAGATTTCTTGGCGCGGACTCTGATCCCGACTCCTGCATGCCACTGGGCTGTTCGTCGTCGCGTAGATGATCGCGTAGCACTGTAGCATTCGAAAGTTTGGCGTCGCGCGCGGCGAACACCAGAGTCACATGCTCGCGCTCCACCAGCTCCCGCAGCCGCGCCAAGGCAGCGCGAGCAGGCTCGCCGGCAAGCTCCGCTTCGTAGCGGCGGCGGAAGTCTGCGAACCGGCCAGGCTCGTGGCCGTACCACTTGCGCAGTTCAGTGCTTGGCGCGACATCCTTGAGCCAGAGATCAACATGCGCACGCGCTTTGGAGAGGCTGCGCGGCCAGAGGCGCTCGACCAGCACACGCATCCCGTCGCTCGGCTCCGCAGGCTCATAAGCGCGCTTCAGCGCGACTGATTGTGCGTGGTTTCCTATGATGCGCTCTCCTCTACTCGTTCTTTTACTCGTTCTTTGCTGCGCCCCGACGTGAGACCTTGACGAAGCGAAGATCGTAGACAGGCCGCATGTAAGCAGCTTACTGTGCTCGACACCATTCCCAGCAGCGAGAAGCGCCTGCTTTTTCTACGGTCTCACCGCACATCAGGCGCTACATATTCTGTGGGGCGGCTGGCGTGCCAGACTCCAGCATGCCACCCGGCTGCTCACCGCCATGCACCTTGATCTGCGACGACTTCTCCACCTGCGCCTTAGGCAGCGTCAGCGTCAGCACGCCCTGATCATAGCGCGCGTCCGCCTGATCAGTATTCACTGGTGAGGGAAGTGTCAGCGTGCGATAGAACGAGGTGGCATAGCGCTCGCGGACGACGTAGCGCTCGTCTTTGCGCTCCTGCTCGTTCTGGCTCTCCGCCCGCAGCGTCAGCCGGTCTCCTTGCACATTCACCTGAATGTCCTCCGGGCGCACGCCCGGAATCGTCGCCCGCACGACAAATTCATTGTCCTTCTCCGCGACATCCACCGGGATGTCTCCCCAGTCCGGCAGGCGCGAATCCAACGGGCGCCCCCAAGAGTCGCGGAACAGGCGATCCATCGCCTCGCGCATAGATCGCAGATCACGAAACGGGTCCCATCGCTCCATAGCCACGGCTCTCCCTCCTTTACTTGCCGTGACGACTCCAACACGGGCATCCAGAACTAATGACCGCGCGGCTTCCACTTGCCGCTGTCCTCATCTTTCTCGAACTGCTGTTTCACCGCGTTCCAGGCGACCTTGTTCGACACCTCTTCGCGCGACTCATTGCCACGCCGCTTCTCGGGATCTTTATACTCGTCCCAGGCATTGTTGTAGACCTCACGGAAAATGGTCTGCGCCGCAGCGGGCAACGCGTTACGCACACTGTCCGGCAGATCGGTGTTCGTCTTGTACGGCATGAGGTTCTGGCTCCTTCCTGAGTCCACTCCCAGCGGCCGATCCTTCGACCGCTGCTGACGATCTGGCTGTTGGCGCTCGCCTCAGCCATAAGATGCGGCGAGTCGCGCCTCACCAACTCCTACCATATCACCATTCGCGCTTCACCGCCAAGCTCAAGGTCTCTGACTGCGTCGGCGTCGCAGTCGCCTGTACTTGCATTTGACATAGTATCATCATTGTTGCTAAATGGAAGCAACAGACTATCGTTACAAAGCAGCACTCCGTGTAATTCTCACAGTGGAGGGACAATCATGCCCAAGCCTATGAGCGTCTGGCCAGCTCTTCCCTGGATGATGTTTCACAGCGTCTTGTCCATTCCACGCATGATCTTCGGCGCTCTAGTGTGGGCCGCTGTAAGCGTTGGGTTCTTGTTCTCGCTGACCTCCATTCCATTGACCGCGCAGTATGCGCGCATGCAGCCAAGTGACTGGATCAGTTGGGTCATCGCTATCTATTTTGTCTATTATGTTGTCCTGACATTGCCCGCTTACCTGGCGATGGCCATTGACTCGTATCAACGTATCGGAAAGGCGCTGCTCTATCTGCTGCTCTCGGTCATTGGCTTTGTCATTGCCGCATTCGCGGTCTATTATGGCTTGCATTTTCTGACCGTTATTTTCGGCTGGATCTTCAACGCGTTCGGCACGCTTGTGCATAACATGCTCGTTGCGCTCCACGGCTGGAAACTTCTTGGCGGCATTGGCGACTTTTTCGATTTCATCGGTACGCTGATCAATGACTTTTTCAACACTGGTTTCATGCAAGCAGTTATTACGGTACTCAAGTATATCTCCATCGTGCTCGTGGTCATTTCCGCTATCATCTTCGTACTTGTCGTTCTTTATCTGCTACTCTTTCTCCTCTATGCCAGCCATACGCTGAAGGACCCCATCAGCAATGCGCGGTATCGGCTATATACACGCTGGGCGCAGCGTGCTCGGAGACGTAACCGAGTTGAACGCGCAGAGTTTTTCGAGCGCGCGGCGCAGGAGCACAATGATCCTGATGATGACGAAATCCCTGCCGACGTCATTCCAATCTTGGGTTTGGTTGCGCCAGCCTACTTCATCATGAAAAATCTTGGCCTCGATGTGCTCGACTTTGTTGGCGACTAGCCCGCAGGAGTGCTGGCCCGCTGTTTAGAGCGAGAGGCCGCCGTCAACGACGAGCGTCTGGCCGGTGATGTAGCTGGAGGCAGGAGACGCGAGGAAGACCGCCGCGCCGCGCAGTTCGTTTAGCTCGCCGATGCGCCCTAGCGCGCTGCGGGCGAGGATGCGCTCCTGGTACCTCTCGATAGTCTTCGCCGCCATGCGTGTCGGGAACCACCCCGGCGCGATCGCGTTCACCAGGATGCCGCGCCGCCCCCACTCCATCGCCAGCGAGCGCGTGAACGAGATGAGCGCGGCCTTGCTCGCGTTGTAGGCGATGGTGGGCATGCCGCCAGCCTCACCCGCCACGATGCCCGCAATTGAGGCGATGTTGATGATGCGCCCGCCCTGCCCGCGTTCGAGCATGTAGCGCCCGACGCGCTGCGACATGATGAAGGCGCCGGTCATGTTGGTCTCTACCACCTGCCGCCACTTCTCCAGCGGCAGGTCTTCGGTCGGCTGTCCCCACGTCTGCCCGGCGTTGTTCACGAGAATATCAATTGCGCCATAGGCGTCCAGCGCCGTCTGGAGAACGCGGTCGGCGTCGTCGGGCTGCATCACATCGGCGGTGACAGCCGTACAGTCGAAGCCCTGCTCGCGCAACTCCGCCTCCGCAGGCGTCAGCCACTCCGCGCGCCGCCCCGTGATGACGATACGCGCGCCCGCCCCAGCCAACGCCTCCGCAATGGTCTTGCCAATGCCGCGCCCGCCGCCAGTGACCAGCGCCACCTTACCGTCGAGGCGAAAGAGCTCACCAAGTTCCATCTGACGCCTACTCTTTCTCCACCGGGCGTTTTGCGCCGGTCGCCTTGCCAGCCAACCGCAGCACATTGCGCGCGATCACCATGCGATGCACCTCGGAGGGGCCGTCGTAGATGCGGAAGGGGCGCGCGTTGCGGTAAAACATCGCCAGTGGCAGGTCCATCGAGACACCATGCGACCCACAGATCTGCAGTGCGCGGTCGATCACGCGGTTGACCGTCTCGGAGACGTACACCTTCGCCATCGAGGTCTCGTGCCGCCCCTGCCCACCGTTATCCAGTGTCCACGCGGCGTGCCAGATCATCAGCCGCGCGGCGTGAATCTCGATGGCGGAATCGGCGAGCATCGCCTGCACCATCTGGTGCGCGCCGAGCGTCGTCCCGAAGCTCTCGCGCTCGCTGGCGTAGCCCGCCGCGATCTCCAGCGCGCGCTGCGCCACGCCGAGCCAGCGCATGCAATGCGTCAGCCGCGCCGGGGCCAGCCGCAGTTGTGCGTAGGCGAAGCCCTCGCCGACCTTGCCGAGCACCGCATCCTCGCCCACTACGCAATCACGGTACTCGATCTCGCAGTGTCCGCCTCTCATACCAGCGTCGAGCGAGGGAATCTGGCGCACGATATGTACGCCGGGATTGTCCATCTCCACCAGGAACATCGTCGCGCTCGGCCGCCCCGGCTGGTCGGCGTCGGAGGTCACCGCCATGCAGATCGTGAAGGCCGCGCCGTCCGCGCCGGTGATGTACCACTTGTCGCCGTTGATGACCCACTGGTCGCCCTTGCGTTCGGCGCGCGTGCGCAGCATGTTCGGGTCGGCTCCTGCGCCGGGCGGCGGCTCTGTCATCGAGAAGCAGGAGGTAATCGTCCCCTCGACCAGTGGACGCAGGTACCGTTCCTTCTGTTCCTCCGTCGCTACCAGCTCCAGCAGGTGCATGTTGCCCTCGTCGGGCGCTGAGCAGTTGAGTGCGAGCGGTCCCAACATGCTGCGTCCGGCCTCCTCGAAGACAATGCTCATCTCGCGCATGTCCAGGCCCAGTCCGCCCCATTCCTTCACCACGTGCGGCGCATAAAGACCCGCCTCACGCGCCTTCTCGCGCAAGGCTTGCAGCCGCTCAGGAGGCAAGCCGTCGTGGTCATCCACATACTGCTCTTCAGGGACCACCTTGTCACGAATGAAGGTAGCGACGCGCTCGCGTAGCGCCGCCAGTTCCGGTGACAGGCTGAAGTCAATCATGGCGATGGCCTTTCGTGCGGGTCAGCGACCGGCAAGGTGGCCGCCGTCGATGCGGAAGGCGACGCCGGTGATGAAGCTGGCCTCGTCGGAGGCAAGGTAGACCGCCGCGCTGGCGACATCTGAGGGATCGCCGAGCCGCCCGAGCGGGATGCCGCTGATGAGCCGCGCCCGCGCATCCTCTTCCGGGGCGCGCGCGCCGGAGACGAAGGCGTCCACTAGCGGCGTCTGCGTCCAGGCGGGACAGAGCGCGTTGGCGCGGATGCCGTAACGCGCGCCCTCCAGCGCGACAGTGCCCATCAACTGAACCACACCTGCTTTCGAGGCGCCATATGGCCCTAGCGCCGGTGTGGCCTCCAACCCAGCGACCGAGGCCGTGCCAAGGATAACCCCGCCGTGATCCCGCATGGCGCGGAAGGCGTGCTTGGCGCAGAGGAAGACGCCGGTCAGGTTCACAGCAATCACCGCGTCCCATGCGGCCTTGTCCAGTGTGGCAATGCTCCCTGGCGCGCCGATACCGGCGTTGGCGACCATAATATCTAGCTTGCCCCAGCGCTTCACCGCCTCGGCCACCGCACCCGCGCAGTCGTCCTCGTTTGTCACGTCTACATGCTGGAAAGCCGTGCGTTCGGCGTCGCCAATCGCGTCGAGCGTCTCCTGCCCGCCTGAGTCGTTGACATCGGCCACAAGGACCGAGGCGCCCTCCGCGACGAAACGCTGCGCCATCGCGCGCCCGAGCCCGGAGCCGCCACCAGTGATGATCGCCACTTTTCCTTCGAGCCTGGCCATGCTGAATGGTCCTTTCCGCTTGTTGCGAGACGCCGGCGCCAGCGACACGGCGCGACACGGCGCTGCCTTATTCTGCCTCATCATCGTCCGGCGCGCAACTCGGCGGCGATCAAGCCAGGGGTCAGGCCGGAGTGACATCCATCTGCACGTCAAGTTGCGCGTCCAGTGGAGCCTGCCAGCGGATCGCGCCTGTCGCCGGATTGAAGGAGAAAATATCGGCGAACGTGCGCACGAAGATCGAGGCGCCATCGAGCGGCATCGAGGACTGGAGCATCGCGGAGGACTGATAGCGCCAGCGCTGCGCGCCAGTGGCGATGTCGAATCCCGTCAGGACGCTGGGGCTCGTGTTCGCATTCGTGCAGAGAGTCGAGCCAACCAGCCGGACAACGCCAAACGTGGCGGGCTGGTCAACGCTCCACAAGCGCTTGCCACTCGCGGCATCATATACTTCGAAGGACGTGCGTGTCCGCACCGCGATATACTGATCGCTCAGCCGCACGGGAGCCGCGCCGATTCCCTGAATGGTCGCGGTCCAGCGGAGCGAGAGGTCAGCCATATCATAGGCCATCAGTCGCTTCAGGCCACCGAGGTACAACGTCGTGGGCGTAAACACTGGGGTACCGCGCTGAGCGGATGGCAGCGTCCATTTGACCGCTCCTGTGCGCGCGTCGAGGCGGAAGTACAGACCACCCGTATTGGTCATGCTCTGCGGCACCGGCGCGTACACGATTACCGAATCGCCGACAGCGTACTGTGGCGTCAGCCCAGGCGCGCCATCCAGCACGCGCCGCCAGAGAACGGCGCCATTATTAACGCTGAGCGCGGTGATACTGCCAGATATCGGGCGAAAGTCAGCCACATCGTCGTTGATGAAGATTGTCGGATTGTCCGGTGAACTGATGATGGAAACGAAGCCCAGATGCGAATGGGCGACGGTATAGCGCCAGCGCACCGAGCCATCGGCGTCGTTAAGCGCCAGCAGTGTGTCAGAGGCTGTGCTCGGCTTATCCAGCGAGACGGTATGCGTCTCGACGGCATAGACAGTGTCGCCATACACGGACATGAGTCGCGCAATGGTCCCCGACGGGGGAGCATAGCGCCACAACTGTGCGCCCGTCTGGCCGCTGAGGAGTGTCACCGAGTTGGACTCCTCAATCGCTACGCCAACATCCTGCACCGGCGCCAGATTGGGAATCTCTGGCGTCGCATGCTGCCAGCGCGTCGCGCCAGTGGCGGGATTGAGCGCATAAAGGATATGAGGCGCTTTGATGTAGAGGTTGGGTACATGCTCGTGTGGAGCATCGAGTTCGGGGAGCGCGGGAGCCGCAGGCGTGGCAGCCCCCGCTCGACCTGTGGATGTTGCGGGGCGCGGCAGTAGTGCGCTCAGGCGCTGCCCTGCCATCGCCAGGGTCTTCTGGACATCCATATGTGGCATCGGCGCCGCGCTGAGCGCCAGGGCCAGGAGGAGTCCCGTGAACAGTGGGAAACGCGCGCGCCGGATACCAACCGCTGAAGACGCCACTCGAGTCGCCATGCCTTCGCTCCTCCGCGCCCGCCAGCGATGTCAGCCGGAACCTTTGGCGCAGATGATCTGGCCCACTGTCGCCTGAGTAATCAATCACATGACGCTGCTATGAAGCGCATTTTATCGCGTAGATGGCGCCCACCGCACGCTTGCGCTCATTCGTTTGATTGCTACGAGCAGCTGATACGAATACGCCTGTAGATTTCTCAGTGGCGGCGGCGGCTGCACTGTGATACGGTACGACGGTACACTTTTCGGGGACTAGCTTGCGCCTCAATAGTACCCAGTATTATGCAGCGCGGGAGATTGCAGGAGTATGACCTACGGCGAAGACAGATAGAATCATCTCACTCAAGGACG
>DATAOM010000152.1:0-11763 GCA_036265775.1 Ktedonobacterales bacterium
CCTTCACCGACCTCTATGGCGACCCCAACGACAAGCAAGCCGTCGCGCGCGTGGGACAGGCAGTGCTGGACTTCGACCGCAAGATGGGGACGACGCCACAATGTGGCGGCTACTCCTGCACGTTCCCTGCCAAGACCATTGACGAGATCATGGACGGGATTGACATGCGCACGGGCGTCGTCGCCGAGGGCAACTGGTGGGCGGCGGTGCTCTCGCGCGACCCGCTCATCAATTGCTATATGATCGCGCACGCGCTGACGTTCTTCAATCACAACGCGACGAAGGGCTGGACCGGCTGTTATTATCAGGAGCCGTGCTGGCAGCGCACCTCAGATCGCCTGGGGGATATCCTCGCCGCCTGGCCCGATCTCTACGCCGCCGCCGGGCTGAAAAAGTAGCCAGAGTTCCGTATCAGAGAGGCCATGGCGCAGCCGGTTGACCTCGCGCCAGGTGATCTCATAGTGGGCGCCGCGCACGGCGCTACGGATGGACCCGCTCTCGATCGCGTTCGCCAGTTCGCCAAGCGTCAACTGGCGGTCGCCGTCTGCTTTGCTCATGCCGCTGCCCCCTCTCAGGTTGCGCTGTGAGGTGAGGATAGCATGCCGAAGCGCTGGCGCAAAGAAGCGGTCGCGATACGGGAGATATAGGGTAAGCCAAAACGGCTACACGGCTGGACGCGAGGATCTCAGCATTCCGGCTCTTGCGTCCGCTACGAGAAGGACAAGCAGAGAGCGTAAAGCTTGACCGTCGTGCTCACGATGGTCTGGTTCTGGACCTGCGCCTGCCAGGTGGTGGCGCTGATTGGCGCAAACTTGGTGGCGACCGCGACACCATTCAAGAGGTCGATGCCGCCCCCACTCAGGAGCGTATCCTTCGGACACGAGATCTGGACGCTGCCACTGGCATGCGGACTGATGCTCTGCTGCGCTGGCGCGGGCACGGTGAGATGTGCCTTGGGAGCGCTCAGGCACTCGGCATAGACGTCAAGCGCCGAGTAGGCGGGGGAGTGGTTCGGAGCGCCATTGGCGTTCTGCTGGGTGTATGTTTGGGACACCGCCGTCACGCTAAAGCCGGTGTGGTCCGCGGTTGGGCTAAAATGCGTAATAGCAATCGGAGCGCTGGCGATGGATAGGCCGCCCCCGGCGAGAACCTCATCCGTAGCGCACGTGGCAGCGACCGTGTTCGCGCCAGGGTCGATGATGACACCTGCTGAGCGCTCAGTGATGGTGGCACCTGACACACGCAGCAGACACATGACATAGGAACCGATTAGCGCTCCAGACGAGGAAGGCGCGTGGACCATCCAGCCGTTCCCCTTGCGGCTGGAGCTAGATATGGGCACGCTGTTGGTCGACGTCCAGCCACCAGAGAGCGCCAGTTCATCGGTAGGACAGCTGGCCGTCAGCGGAGTTGTTCCCTGTGCGCTGACGACGTGGACGGCTGGACCTGGAGGGCGCGGCGTCGCCGTAGCGTGCGGTCCACTTGTCCCCGCTGTCCCCGTCGGACTCGTGGGAGGTGTCCCCTCGGAGGTGGAAGTTGCCTGCACACTGGTGGCGGTTAGCTCGGCGGCGCCGAGGAGGACGGTCGTGGTCTCGCCGCGCGCGCTGAGCAAAAGGGTGAGGACTAGCGCCAGGATCAGGACAACCGCCAAACCAGCGCCGATCACCGCGAGAAGCGTCCACTGCGGTCGCCCGCCAGGCGGCTGGTCGCCTGAAGAACCCGGCCAGGAGGACTGTGCTTGCGGAACCGGCGAGATGGTCGGCGAGGTCGGCAAGTCAAGGGGATCAAGGTCCATACAAGGTCCTCCTGGATGAATATCACTCAGGCTCCTTTGCGCAAACGCAGGCTCACGCGCCTGCGCCAACCGCCCGCTCAGGAGAAACCCAGGCACATCGCATAGCTGTTGAGCGTTGCGTCGGCACCGCCGTAGGCGTACAGGTCCGCCGTCCACGTCGTGCCACTGCCGCTGGCCCACATGGCGTAGACGAAGGCTGTCGCTTCCGTCGCGTAACCGTAGCCGCCGCCACTCACGTATGTGCCACTCGGACAGGCTGGGGAGGTCGTGCCGCCTCTGGCCCCATCAGCGATGGTCGCGCCCCCACTTGAGGTTTGGCTGCTATGCGCCCTCGCGTACGCCAGACACTCGGCATAACCGTTCATTGAGGCAGGCGAATCGCCGTGGTTATACGAGAAGCCGTCCCATTTCATAGGCAATGCTGGATTTGGCTCGGAGCTATCCAGCTCCAGGCCGGTTGCCAGGGCGAAACCGCCGCCGACCAGCACCTCCCCAGCATTGCAACTGGGGAGCGTGCGGCCGAAGCCGTGCGCCCCGACTGACGTATATTCGACCCGCTCGGCGATAGACGCGCCGGAGGCATTCGACAGACACTCAGCGTAGGTGGTGACCCCGACGGTCGCCGGGTGCCGGACGTACACACCCCAACCCCCCGTGCCGGTGCGCGCCGAGCGGTAGATGGTGGCGCCCGAGTTATACGCGACCGCCCAGCCGCCGGAGAGCGCGATCTCGCCCGCAGGACAGGTGGCGACCACTGGTCCCACGCTCGTCCCAGACAGCGTGGCCTGGCTGACCACCTGGTGGACGGAGGGGCCAAACGTCAGGCAGCAGCCGGTGACGACGCCCGAGGTCGGGGTCGGCGTGGCCGCCCCGTGTGCTGGCGTGGGGGTGGGATGGATTCCGCCTCCGCCAGAGGAGCCTCCGCCAGGTGTCGGTGTGCTCCCACCAGAAGACGCGCCGTTACCGCCGCCACCGGCAGTCACCGTCTGTGCGCCGTCCGCACTGGCGCCCTGGCCGTTCTGGGCCTGGCCACTTTGTTCAGTCTGCGCCTGAGCGCCGTGCGCGTTGCTGGAGAGAGCTAGCGCCAGCATGCCAAGCAGAGCCACGATGAGGACGCCGGTGACGATGGCGAGGACAGTGAGTTCGCGTCGAGAGCGCGCCAGGCGCGAGAGTGGAGAGCCGTTGCCAGGAGGCTGGTCGGGCCGGTCGGGCTGGGCAGGTTCGTCTGGCCACTGCGGGAATTGGCTCATCATGCGAATCTCCCTCAATAGGTGGGGCCTCATCTGCCCTCTGGCCAAGGACACGCGGCTGAACGACGTATATGCCTGGCGGACCGGAACACTTGCTTCAAGTTCTCTGTCACCCAGTTTGCCCATTCTCGCGCGTTCGCACCAGGCGCAATCGGTACTTTCACCGACACATTTGCAGGCGCAAACAGGTGGACGTTGGCGCCGCTCAACAATGCGTGTGTGCTATGATGCGGGAAATCTCTGGTCGCCACTCGATTGTCCAAGGTGGAGAGTGGAAGGACACATGCAGGATGACGACGCCGCGGACATCTGGAGTCGGCGAGTTGTTGCGGCAGTATCGCGTCGCGGCCGGCCTGACACAGGAGGAACTCGCCGAGCGCGCGCAGGTGAGCGTTCGCGCCATTGGCTCCCTTGAGCGCGGAGCGCGGCGAACGCCGCACAAAGATACCCTGCGTCTGCTCGCCGAAGCGCTAAACCTCAACGAAGAAGATCAGGCGCTGCTCTTCGAGGCCTTGCGCGCGAGCCGTCGAGGCGCGGCGCTTCCCACTCCCATGGGGCAGACAACCGCTCTTCTGAAGGGCTTCTCCGTTACCCTCACTCCGCTCGTCGGTCGCGAGCGTGAGGAAGCCGCCATCGCCCATGTATTGATGCAAGATGATGTGCGATTGCTGACGCTGACCGGCCCTGCCGGGATCGGTAAGACGCGCCTTGCCACACAGGTAGCGCTGGGACTCGGCGCCCATTTTGCCGAGATTGATTTCGTCTCGCTTTCAGCGATTCGTGAGCCTGCGCTCGTGATACCAGCGATCGGGCAGGCGCTGGGTCTGCGTGAGCAGCCAAACCAGCCGGCGAGTGAGCAACTCGCTGAGTATCTCTCCAGGCAAGAACTGCTGCTGGTGCTCGATAACTTCGAACAGGTGGTTCACGCCGGACCTGAGATCGCGCAACTGCTGGGGGCGTGTCCGCGAGCCAAGGCGCTCCTCACCAGTCGGGTCGCGCTGCGCGTGCGCGGGGAACACGAATTTGCTGTGCCGCCGCTTGACACGCCGGATCTGGCGAATCTGCCTACGCCAGAAGACCTGAGCCGCTATGCCGCCGTCACGCTGTTCGTGCAACGCGCCCGAGCAGTCAAACCGACGTTTGCTGTGACGCCCGCGCTCGTCCCAATCATCGCCGCGATCTGTTCCCGACTTGACGGCATCCCGCTGGCGCTTGAATTGGCGGCGGCGCGGATCACGTTACTTCCTCCGCGGACCCTGCTGGCGCGTCTCGATGAGAGTCTGACGCTGTTGACTAATGGCCCCACCGACCTCCCAGAGCGCCAGCAGACGATGCGCCGCGCCATCGAGTGGAGCTACGACCTGCTCGACGAATCCCAGCAGCGCCTGTTTTGTTGGCTCGCCGTCTTCGTCGATGGATGGACGCTAGAGGCGACGGAGGCCATATGTGGCGCGGAAGATATGCCAGCCGCGACTATCCTTGACGGACTTGCTAGCCTCGTCAGCAGTAGTCTGGTTCTTCAGATGGAGGATAGCGATGGGAAGCCGCGCTTTCGCCTGCTTCAACTCATGCGCGAATATGGATGGGAGCGATTGGCCGCATATGGCGAAGCGCCTCTGCTGCGATCGCGCCACGCTGACTATTATCTCGCTCTTGCAGAGTCGGCGGCGCGGGAGATGCGTGGGCCCAATCAGCGCCAATGGCTCGCATGTCTCGCGCAGGAGCATCTCAACCTGCGCGCCGCCCTCGAATGGGCGCGCGAGACCCACTCGATCGAGTGCGGCCTGCGGTTGGGGAGCGTACTGGACCAGTTCTGGCGACTGCATGGCCATGCACGTGAGGGACGTGCCTGGCTAGATCACTTCCTATCCCACCAGCGACCACCTGAGAATGACCGTGATAAGACGTTACGTGCAGATGCGCTGAGGTGTGCTGCTCATCTGGCTTGGATCCAGGCAGATCATAAGGCCGCAACGGCGCTGCTCGCCGAGAGCTTTGATCTCTACTCCGCGCAAGCAAACGCGCGTGGCATAGCGCATGTCCTCAATATCCAGGGTATGATCGCGAACGAGCGAGGCGCCTATGCACAAGCAGCCGCACTATTTCAAGGGTCCCTTGCCCTGTGGCGTGAGTTAGGCGACGTGACGCAGATTGGCGCGCTCCTGAACGACCTGGCTGTTGTGGAGTATCGCCAGGAACGTTACGCTCAGTCGAGAGCGCTCCTCGAGGAAAGTCTTGCGCTGCATCGCGCGGCTCACGATCACTGGGCCATCGCCTTGACGCTCTGCAATTTGGGCGAAACGATGCGCATGGAGGGTGATCTTGCTACGGCGGCTCTCTTGCTTGAGGAAGGGCTGGAGGCGCAAAGAGCGCTTGGCGACAAAGGAGTATTGGCCACTCCATTGCTCAATCTGGCTGATGTGACGCGGGAGCAAGGCGATCTAGTGCGCGCCGCTATGCTCACTCATGAAGCGCTCACAGTAGCCAGCGTGGCCGGACCAATGTTCGCCGTTGTGGACGCACTCGATAGTGTGGCCGAGATCGCGTATGCGCAAGGGCGGTCTCCTCTGACTACGCATGTCTTTGCTCTGGCCACTCTTCTGCGCGAGACCCATGACATACCTCGTCCGGTTGGCCATGCCAAGCTGTACGCCACGCGAATTGACGAACTCCGCGCGACGCTCGGCGAAGAAGCGTTTACAACGGCATGGAATCAGGGACTGAAATGGTCCCTGGACAAAGCTATCGACCAGATGAACGCTCTCCTGTGCGCTCCGGAGACGGCGCCCCCTAACCCAAACGCAACAATGCCCACTCGCGGTGGCCGAAAATAGCATGGTGAAGCGCACCAGACGCGCCGGTCTGGGTAAGACTGGCTTGTCCACTGAACTAGGCGGGGTCCTCGTCGGGCTGGGCGCTCACCGACTCCTCGGTCTGAAGCGCCTCGACGGCGGCGCGAAAGACCCGTGGCGAGCTGCCCTTGCCCTGCGACTGCTCGGTGAGGACCGCCTCACGCCGCGCCATCGCCTCGTCGAACGCCGCGCGTTCCATGCCAAGCGCACTCGCCAGCCGCGTCAGCGTCTCGTCCGTCGCGCAGACCTGGGTGTCGGTTGCCGGGTCCCAGCTTGCCAGGCAGAGGAGGTTGGGTCGCGGAGCAATGGCTCCGCGAGTTGGTGGCGCGCTGGCAGTATCGTCAACGCTCTCATCAGGGTCGGCGAAGTAGACCGAGAGGAAACGCCGCTTCGGCGGCCAGACGCGTCCCACCAGTCCAATGTTGACGATGACTCCCAGGCGGCGCACATCTGCCGTCGTCAGGCGCAGATCGCTCAGCAGCATGTTCATCACGTCGTCGATGGTGTCGGCGTGGCAGGAGGTGGCGATGGCGTAGCCCTCCTCCGGCATCCGCAGCAGCGAGCGCGCGACGCGTCCCCACATATAGATGCGCAGGTGGTCGCTGACCTCGTTGGCCAGCACGCAGGTCGTCTCCGGCGTCACCTGGTCCTTGAAGGAAAAATCCTCGTACATCCCGGCGGTGTAAACCAGCGTCGAGCCACCTGGAAGGAACTGGAGCAGCGCGTTGAGCGTCGTTGTCTTGCCAATACCTGGCGTTGGGTCGGTGGGACCGGAGACGATCAGCGACTGATGCTTCTCGACGAGCAGCCAGAGCAGCGCCGCCGTACGCGCGTCTAGACTGCTGGAGGCGATTAACTGCGCGACCGAGAGGGGATGATCGGAATCGTAGTGCCACATGCGGCGCTGATAGGGGCTGCGGGGATCGAACATGAGAATAGCTCGCTCTCGGCTCGGAGGAATCGCTGAATAGTGATCACATAGAAGATAACGCTCTTCCGTGCTTCTAGTTATATCGCGTTCATGGATGCGTCTGCTCGCCCGCTGGTGTATGGGCCTCGCTCGTGGCATTTTCCGCCGTCACCTCGCCCTCGATGCGGTTCGCGCTGGGCGCTGGCTCCTTCGAGCGCGGGGCGAGCCATTCTGGCGCGGGTGACCAGTTGACGGCGAGCGTCGTCGGCGTTTTTTCGTCGTCATGAAAGGCCAGCGCGCTAATCGAGGCATTGCCGATGTGCATGTAGCGCAGCGTGGTGTCGAGGTGAATGCGCATGTAGTGGGCGAGGATCACCTTGACGATGTCGGCGTGCGCCACCACGGCGACGAAGTTCCCCAATTCTGGATTAGCGAGGATGCGCTCGACGACGGCGACGGCGCGAGTTTGAACCTGAGCGAGGCTCTCGACGCCCTCCGGCAGCTGATCGGGATGCTCGATGAAGGCCGTCCACGCTGGATCGCTCTTCTTGACGTCGTCGATCTTCATCCCTGTCCACCGCCCGACATCGGTGTCCATCAGGTCTGGCTCTAGATGGACCTCCAGCGCGCCGCCCTTGGCAAGGGCCTTCGCGGTATCGAGCGCGCGCTCCAGCGGGCTGGAGACCACCGCCGAGAGCGGAACGCCGGAGAGCGCCACCGCCGCGCGATATGCCTGTCGCCGCCCCTCGTCGGTCAGCGGGACGCCCGCCATCTGCCCCGGCAGCCGCCCTTCGACGTTGAAGGTGGTTTGGCCGTGGCGCACGAGGAAGAGCAGACGCGGCGGGCGCTTCTGCTGTTCGGATTGCTTGGCCGTCGCGCCGTTCGGCGATTGTTCTGGTGGGGTCGTAGGTTCCATGTATCTCCCAAGGCGCCAGGCGATCAATCCGCAACACTGCCAGGCGATGTAGCGCGACTTGAGCGTTGCGCCGGTGAAGCGCAGGCCACAGCGAACGCACACGAGGCGCATCCTTCCCGCGCTATTCCGGGAGCTTTTCTGGCTCGCGCTCACAGGACATTGTAGCAGCCCTCAGGAAGGCGAGTCATGCGCTGACGCTAACGATCGCTGACACCGGCCTCGTCGAAGGTCGCCATCTCTGCGTGCGCGCGCAACGCCGCTTCCACCACCGCCATCGCCAGCGCGGCGCCGGTTCCCTCGCCCAGCCGCATCTCCAGGCTCAGCAGCGGACGCAGGCCGAGGTGATCCAGGATGATCTGGTGCCCCGGCTCGACCGAGACATGTCCTGCCAGCAGATAGTTGCGCGCGAGCGGACGCCAGGCGCAGGCGATCAGCGCCGCCGACGACGCGATGAACCCGTCTAGCATTACCGGGATGCGGCGACTCGCCGCCGCCAGGATCAGCCCGGACAGCGCCGCGATCTCCAGTCCACCCACCTTCGCCAGCGTCCCCAATGGGTCATGCGCGTCCGGCGCGTTGACCGCAATTGCTCGCTCGATCACGCTGACCTTATGCGCGAGCCGCTCGTCATCAACGCCCGTGCCGCGTCCCGTTACTTCGTGTACAGAGCGACCTGTCATGACGGCGGTAAGCGCGCTGGCGGCGGTGGTATTGCCAATGCCCATCTCGCCGGTCGCCACCAGATCCAGCCCGTCGTTGGTCAGCGCCTCAAGCGTTTCAGCGCCAACGACCATCGCGGCGAGCGCCTCTTCTTGTGTCATCGCCGGGCCAACGGCCATATTCGCCGTGCCCAAGGCGACCTTGCGCGCGAGCAGCGCCGGATGGGCGACCTCGCTGGCAATGCCGACATCCACCACCGTGACAGTCGCGCCGACGGAGCCTGCGATGGCGTTGATCGCGGCGCCGCCATGCAGGAAGTTGAGCGCCATCTGCGCCGTCACCTCGGCGGGATACGCGCTGACGCCTTCACTCGTCACGCCATGATCGGCGGCCATGACGACGACGGCGCGCCGCGCGACCGATGGGCGCTCGGAGCTAGTCATCCCCGCGACCTGGACCGCGATCTCCTCCAGGCGTCCGAGGCTGCCTGGCGGCTTGGTCAGCCGCGCCTGCCGCGCACGTGCGCGGGCCATTGCCTCGGCGTCGAGCGGAGCGATGCGGTCGCCCAGCGTGGTCAGGTATTCCAAAGCGCCGTCCTCGGTCATCTCGGCCTCATTTTCACTACTGTCTTCTCGTTGCATACCGGGTTGAAGCGTGTTTCGGGCAAGGAACGTGCAAATGCGTTAGAATACATGTGCCCTTTTTCACATGAAGGAATCTCGGCGCTCGTCAACACGCCACACCCGCCACGAATTGCTGGCGACACTGAAAGGAATGATACATGGCCGAACAAGTTGTCCTCCAGGTGGAGAAACGAACCGTCACTGGGAAAGCGGTGCGGAATCTGCGCCGGGCCGGGACGCTGCCCGCCAACCTCACCGGGCGCAAGCAGGAAGCTGAAGCGATTCAGGTCAACGCACACGAGTTCGAGAAGCTGCTGAAGGCGCATGGCCGCACGACAATCATCAAGCTCGCGATCGCGCCATCGAGCCAGACACAGAACGCGGTGATTGGACGCGTCTCGCGCGATCCCATCTCCGGCGCCATCGAGCACATCGACTTCCGCCATGTCATCATGACCGAGGTCATGCGCGCCCGTGTGCCGCTGCATGTCGTCGGCGAGTCGCCTGCGGTGAAGGCGCGCGAGGGCATCCTGCTGCACCTGATCAACGATCTGGAAGTCGAGGCGTTGCCCGCGAATCTGCCAGAGTCTATCGAGGTCGATGTTTCATCGCTCGATGCTGTGGACGCGGCGATTCACGTCAAGGATCTGCCGCTACCGGAGAAGGTGAAGGCGATCACCGACGGCGAAGAGCCGGTCATCAAGGTGACGCAGACTCGCGCCGCCATCGAAGAAGAGGCCGCGGCGGCTGCGACTGAGGAAGAGGGTGAGGCCGCTCCTGAGGCGGAGTCAGCTCCCAGCGAGGCAGAGGAATAGGCATTCCTGGTCAGCGCCAATTGTGTCGCTCATTGGCGGGACTGGCGCTGGCAAAGCCGGTGTGATAGCATGTGAGCGGTGGGCTACTCTTGTGGCCCACCTTGCGGGAGTAACTCAGTTGGTAGAGTTCCTGCCTTCCAAGCAGGCTGTCGCGGGTTCGAGTCCCGTCTCCCGCTCCACGCCGGAAAATTCCCGGCATAGGTGCCTCTCAGAAAAATACTCCGAGGCAAGACATCTAGGCCAACTGGAAAGTCACACGGAATTGGCAATTAATTCACGCCAAATGTGTGGCTTTCTTTTTGCTCCTCCCTATCGCCAAATCTAGGCAGAATTACGCACATCTGTCTCGGAGGGCGATTGCGCCACCAGTGTCCTTCGGCCCAGTGCGAGCACGCGACGCGTGACCAGTTGTGTTGCTCTGCGACCAATCGTGCGTGAGACATATTCACGACTGATTCCCCACTCGCGCGCAACCTCAACAACCGATGCGCCACTGCGGCGTTGCCGTAGGAATTCAACAATCCGCAAGCTTCCTGCGTCTGCGCTGGCCTCGCACGCCGCGATCACTTGATCAATCGCTTTGTCGAGCAACCAACGCACCGCCGCGCCGTGTGATGGGTATCGCGCTGGATGAGTTGTGACGAGACTCTCGATGAGGCTGAGCTGTGTGAGCGTGTCGCACTCGTCGAGCGCAAACCAGTCGCGCGTCAACATACGTCCTACCACGGACTCATACTCAGCGACCGAAATTCGGCCACGTCGCCGCTCGCTCATCTCCCGCCTCACAATCATACGATACCCTACAAATATTTGTCAATCATTGAGGCACCAGTAGTCAGGTGCTAGAATGACGACAATTGCATTCCGATGGCGTAGCGGCGCTGGAAGAGGAAACGATGGGACACATCATTGATGCTAATCGGCCTGTGCTCTCGGTGACCGAGGCAAGCGCCTTCTCCGGTTTCACTCGGAACCACATCAACTACCTCATTACACAGGGCCAACTTGATGCCGTCAAAGTGGGTTCAATCTGGTTGGTCTATGAGGACTCGCTCAGTCGCTACATGGCATCGCCTCACAAACCTGGACCAAAGCCCCAACCAAATGTAGCCGCCACCGACTGAAGCAAGTATGGCTGGTGAAGTAGGGTAATGTGGGGCAATTGTGAGCAACATTGCGCAACTTTGCTGACGAGGCGTAACAGCGGGTAGGGAAAGGTGACCATGGCAGTTCAGGGCGAAGCCAGGACTCTGCGCGAGGCGATTGCTGGCTCAGGGCTGACAACCGCCCAGATCCTAGCGCGCGTGGGCTGCACACGAAAGAGCCTCTCCAACTGGCGTGGCGGGCGACGCCCCAGCGACTATTACATCGGCCGTCTCTCCGAAGTACTGGGAACCGACCTCTGGCCAATTTTTGACAAGCCGACTACTCGCAATCGTGCCCAGGAGGCGAGGGTGGTGGGCCAGCGGTACGAACTTTTGACGGTTGGAGGGATCACCGTCAATTGGTGCGTGATTGCCCTGGACCACTTTGCAGCGCAGCAAATCCGTTGCAGTTACAGCAGGACACAAGCGGTGCTTCCTGACGATATAGAGCAGCTCAGAGCAGCTTTTGTCGAGGATTGGGAGCAGCGTAACCAGCGCGGCGAAACCCATCTGCCGTTCAATTCGCAGATGTATAAGTTGCTCGAGTTCGATGCCGGATTTCGGCAGATGGTCGATGGGGAAGAGGTTCCCATCCTACGGCTGCGATTTGGCCCGACGGACTACTTTACCCAGATCGTGACCGATCTCAACATCACCAACCCAGCGCGAAACCACTATGCCGACGCGGCCAACCTCACTGAAAAGCCGGTTCCAGAGTTTGCCAGTATACTCGGCGTGAATCTCTCGCTTGTCACAGCGGATGGGTATCTCATTGTCAGCGAACGTAGCAAACATGC
>DATAOM010000153.1:0-2219 GCA_036265775.1 Ktedonobacterales bacterium
GACAGCCGGCGTTGGATGGGCGCGGCGCTCATCTTGAGTGGATTGGTGGTGCTCATCGCGCTTGCGCTCGGCGCGCTGATCAATCTGGATGGGATCTCCGCGCTCCTCGGCCATTTGGGTCCGGTAGGACAGTTTCTAGACAACGCGCTCAACGGGACAATCCTGCTGCTGGAGCGGGTATTCTCTACGCTCTTCGATGGCATCGTGGAGTGGATCCGGCAGGCCATCCGCTCTGGTGGACGACCAACTGTCCAGCAACCGCCACAGCCTTTGCAGCCAGGTCAGGGAGCCCAGAAAAGCGCTCCGGATCAATGGCGTTTTCTGGTGCTGGCGGTGCTGTCGGTCTTCGTTTCGCTGGCGCTGATCTTGCTGGCCTATGGTTTCATGCGCCTCTTGCGCCGCGACGAGGAGGCGCCGCCTGACGACGACATAGATGAAGAGCGCAGCGCGCTGGATGGAGGCGCGCTCTTGCGCGAGCAGATGCGCGATCTCTTGGGTCGCTTCCAGCGCGGTCAGCGTGTCGCGTCTGATCCGCTTCCTGCCGGCAGTGTCCGCAGTCTGTATCGGGATATGCTGGCGGCGGCTGCGAAGCGCGGGCTGGGCAGGCGCAAGGCGGAGACGCCCGATGAGTTCGCGGCGCGGCTGGCCGGCGCGGTCGGCGACGGCGCCGAACGGACCGATGTCGCAACGCTCACCGACGCGTATGACATGGCGCGCTACGGCGAGCGTGAGCCTGCGCGCGGGGAAATAGACACGCTACGCGATGCGTCGCAGCGCCTGACACGCAAGATCGCCGCGCCCTAACGCGACTCGATCTGTGTCGCCTGGCCGCTGCCAATGTGTTCCTTCACCCGTTCGGCCACGTCGCGTGTCATGCCCTCTACAGCCGCGATTTCCTCTACCGAGGCGTTGGCGATCGCGCGCGCGGAGCCGAAATGGCGCAGCAGCGTCTTCTTGCGCTTGGGGCCAACGCCAGGTATCTCGTCGAGCACGGAGCGGAAGGTCTTCGTCTCGCGTATCTGGCGGTGATAAGTGATGGCGAAGCGGTGTGCCTCGTCACGCACGCGTTGCAGCAGGTACAAACCCTGTGACGCGCGCGGCAGAATCAGCGGCTCGGGCTGGCTGACGAGATAGATTTCCTCGTAGGTGCCAATGCTGCCATGGTTCTCCTTGGCGATGCCGATGACCGGCACGCGCACGTCCAGTTCGTCCAGCGCGGCGACGGCAGCGTTGAGTTGCGGCTTGCCACCATCGACGATGATGAGATCGGGCTGCGCCGCCCAGGGATCGCCAGCCAGATCGCCGCTCGCGCTTTCCCCGTCGGGCAACGCCTCCAGTTCAGATTCGACCGCTTCTGGATCGTCGCCGTTTTGAGTCTGCTGCGCCGCCAGCGCCTGCGCCAGCCGCTTGAAGCGCCGCCGCAAGACCTCCTGCAGGCTGGCGACATCATTCTGCCCCTCAACGAGCTTGATTCTGAAACGCCGGTAGAGCGCCGAGTTGGGGCGGCCATTCTCGAAGACGACCATCGAGCCGACGGCGCTGGTTCCCTGGATATTCGAGATGTCGTAGCACTCGATGCGGTATGGCGGCGCGGGCAGGTTGAGCGCGTCGCGTGTCTCCTCCAGCGCGAGCGCCGTCTTCTGGCTGTCGGAGAGCCACTTGATGCGCTGCTGTTCCAGCGCCTCGCGCGCGTTCTGCGCGACCATTTGCAAAAGCCGCAGCTTATCGCCGCGCTGTGGTGTGGTGAAGGTCACAGCGCCGCCGCGCTTTTGCCGCAGCCACGCGCGCAACGTCTCGGCGTCGTCCGGCTCGCGTTCCATCACCAGCTCGGCGGGGATAAACGGCGCCTGATCGTAGAACTGTTGCAGGAACGAGGCCAGCGTTTCCTCTGGCGAGGTATCGCGCGTTCCCTGCATGATGAAGAACTCGCGCCCAACGAGTTTGCCTCCACGGAAGAAGAAGACCTGCGCGCAGGTCTCGTCGTCCTCGCTTGCCAGCGCAATCACATCCTGGTCTTCCGGCCCCGTGGTGTTGATGATCTTCTGCTTCGCCAGCACCTGCTCGACCGCGCGCACGCGATCACGCAGCGCCGCCGCCCGCTCGAACTCCAGATTCTCCGACGCCTGCTCCATCTCGCGTCTGAGGTCGTCCAGCGCCTCGTCATGCTTGCCCTCCAGGAAGAGGACGACTTGCCGGATCACGGCGTCATACTCTTCGCG
>DATAOM010000154.1:0-4660 GCA_036265775.1 Ktedonobacterales bacterium
GCCACGCAGCGAGACCATCAGCGACTCGCCCAGGCTGCGCCGCGCCGCGCTGGCGACACGAATGTTCGATTGCACGGCGACCTGCATGCCTATGTAGCCTGCGACGCCTGAGCAGATCGCGCCGATGGCGAAGGCGATGGCTGTGCGCAAGCCGACGTTGAAGGCGTTCTCGCCAAAGAGACCACCCTTTGAGAGCGCGGCCAGCAGCACGCCGATCACGATGGCGGCGACGACGGCGAGTATAGCGATGGTGGTGTACTGGCGGCGCAGGAAGGCCTGCGCGCCAGTGTAGATGGCGTCGGAAACCTTCTTCATCTCTGGTGTGCCGGTATCGTGGGAGAGCACCCAGCGCGCCAGCCCAAAGGCGAAGAGGATTGCGATGAGACTGGCGCCAATGGGTATCGCCAGCCACCACATGATACTCACGAGTGGACCCTTGCCTTCCTGTAAAATAAAGACAGTGATCGACAACGCTGCGCTGCGTTGAGGCAGGGCCGCCCGAACAAACAACGCGCCCGCTCCGGCGCACTCAATGGACGTGAGAACAGATCTCACGAGGCTCTCAATAGAGAAGATGAATGCGGGAGTGGCGGGCGCGAATCGGGGAGCGCTCGCCTGGGAATCCCGAGCTACGCGGAAAGCCGCCCACGTGCCATGCAGGTTGTCTCAGACGTAGACGTGCGCGAACGCACGCTGTACCGAGTGTAACATAGCGGCTGGCGCATAGCAACCTCGGCGCTATCCTGGCACGGCGCCTAGTACGTTCGGCCGTTTGCGATAGTTCAGGGCCTCAGAGCGCCAGTTCCCAGGTCTGCTCGATTAGGTCATGCCCGAAGCTATGGTGGTGTCCCTCGCTCACGAGACGGAATCCTGCCTTCTCGTAGATGTGGCGCGCAGCGCGCAAGACGTCATTCGTCCACAGCGTGATTGTCGTGTAGCCCACCTGGCGAGCGAAGCGGATGCACTCATCGACCAGACGGGTTCCAACGCCAAGCCCGCGCGCAGAAGGCTCGACCAGCAGCAGGCGCAGCTTGGCAACCTCATCGGATTGCCGGACCAGGAACACGGAGCCGAGGATCTCGCCATCGCGTTCGGCGATCCAGCAGCGCTCACGTTTGGGGTCGAAGTTCTGGATAAACTTCGCCGCGATCTCCGCGACCAGCGCCTCGAACTGCTCATCCCAGCCGTACTCCCGGGCGTAGAGCGCGCCATGACGATGGATGATCCAGCCTATGTCGCCAGGCTGGGGAGATCGGAGCAGGTATGGAGGCGCCGCGACGGATGGAGGGGTGAACACTGCCTCAATCGTGCGCATCGCGTCGAGCAAGCGCTCCTGCTCGGTCTCCGGAAGTTTGCTCAGCAGCGCCGCGACTTCGTCGTTCGAGCGTTGGTCGAGCGGGGCGAAGGCGTCCCGACCCTGTTGTGTCAGCCGCAGTTGGCGCTGACGGCCATCAGTCGGGGAGGGAGTGCGGTCGAGAAAGCCGCTGTATTCGAAACGCCGCAGGATACGGCTCAGGTACCCCGCGTCCAGCCCTAGCTCTTTCGCAAGCTCGCTCGCCGTCATGCTCTCCTGATGAGCAAGCTCATAGAGCACACGCACTTCGGTCAGCGAGAATGGGCTTTGCAGCAGGCCCTCATGCAGCACACCGATCTGTTTCGTGTAGAATCGGTTGAAGCGCCGCACAGCTTCGACGCGCTTCGCCACGTCGCTCTTAGCGGTGATAGCGACCATAAGGTCTCCTCTCGGCGCAATGCCCAGCATGCATTTGTGTGCCATTGTCAACTATTTAGTTGACTTTGTCAATGTTATGAACCACAAGAACACAGTGCAGAGACAAACGAGGGCGAGGAGAGTATCGGGGCCAGAAAACGCGGAGGGGCGCTCCGTCGTGACCTACGCTTAGTTTCCTTGTAGCGCCACCAACAGATCACCTATGCCGGTGAAGATGAGATCAGGCTTGCTTGGCCCTGTCGCCGCCTCAGCCTGCGCGCGTGTGCTCATTCCAGTCAGGACGAGCGCGGCGTCCATTCCGGCGGCGTGACCGGCGACGATGTCCAACTCCAGGCCATCGCCGACCACCAGTGTCTCGCTCGCCTGAGCGCCCATTTCGCGCAACGCCTCCAGCATCATCCCTGGCGCAGGCTTCCCGACGATCTCCGCCGTGCGCCCGCTAGCGTATTCCAGCGCCGCGACAATTGAGCCGGTCCCCGGATTGAGGCCGTCCTCGACCGGTAACGAGGGATCACGGTTGACGGCGATGAAGTTGGCCCCAGCCAGGATTGCGCGCAGCCCCCGGCGCAGGCGATCATAGCTCAGGTTGAAATCCAGGCCGACCAGCACGGCGTCCGGCGGCGGCTCGTCCATCCCCTCGCGCCACACGGCGTGTAGGCCCTCGGCTTCGATCATGCGCTCGACCGAGGCGACGCCCAGCACGAAGACTGAGCCACCGGGATGGCGGGCAGCGATCTGGCGGGCAGCGGCGGCTCCCGAAGTCAGTACACGTCCCTCCGGATGTGGCGCGCCAAGGCGAGCCAGCTTGGTGGTCACCTCGTCGGGGGTGGCGAAGGAGTTGTTGGAGAGGAAGATGAGCCGGCGTCCGTTGGCGTCGGCCCAGGAGATGAACTCGCGCGCGCCGGCCAGCAACTGCTCGCCGCGATAGATGACGCCGTCCAGGTCGAGGATGAATGCGCGATAGTCTCGCATCGTGGCGGCTACCCCGAGATCTGCTGGCGGATGGCGAGCACCTCTTTGCGCAGCGCCGTGTTCTCGTTGATCTCGCGGCTGATCTTCTCGCAGCCATGCAGCACTGTGCTATGGTCGCGCCCGCCGAGCGACTGGCCGATCTCCAGCAACGACGCCTCAGTCTCCTGCCGCATCAGGTACATCGCCACCTGGCGTGGGACGACGATATGCTTGTCGCGCTGCTTGCCACGCAGGTCGTCGAGGGAGAGGCGATAGTACTCCGCGACCGCGTTGAGCACGTCGTCGATGCTGACACGCCGCTGTCGCGCATCGGTGGCGATGTTGGCGAGCGCCGCTTTCGCCGTGTCGATGGTTAGCGGCATGCGCTGAAGCTGCGAGAAGGCCAGCAGCCGGTTCAGGCTGCCCTCCAGCTCGCGGATGTTGCTTTGCACGCGGCTGGCGAGATACTGGATCACGTCGTCGGGCACCATGCGCTGGCTCAGGTCGGCCTTGGCGCGCAGGATCGCCACGCGCGTCTCCAGCTCAGGTGGCTGGATATCGGCGATCAGACCCCACTCGAAGCGTGAGCGCAGCCGCTCTTCCAGGCTGATGATAGCCTTGGGCGGGCGGTCGCTGCACATTACGATCTGTTTGTTGGACTCGTAGAGGCTGTTGAAGGTGTGGAAGAACTCCTCCTCGGTCGAGTCCTTGCCCGCGATGAACTGGATGTCGTCTACCAGCAGCACGTCCGCCGAGCGGTACTTGGCGCGAAACTCCTCGTTGGTGCGGTAGCGGATGGCGTTGATCATCTCGTTGGTGAAGGTCTCCGACGAGACGTAGAGCACCGTCATGCCGTTTTCGAGCGCGGTGTGGCCGATGGCGTGCAACAGGTGCGTCTTGCCCAGCCCGACACCGCCATAGAGGAAGAGCGGGTTATAGGCGTGGCCAGGCGCCTCGGCGACCGCCAGCGAGGCGGCGTGCGCAAGCTGGTTGCCGGGGCCGACGATGAAGGTGGAGAAGGTATAGCGCGCGTTCAGCCGCGGCGCGGGAATCGAGAACGATTGCGCGTAGCCAGGATCGCTACTGTCATCGCGCCGCCGCACGCCAGAGATGGCGGCGGGTTCGTCATCTTCGGTCATCCGGTCGGTCTGCTCATCGCGCGCAGCGCTCCCACCGTTCCGTGGATCCATGCGGACCTTCCCATCTAGCGCTGGCCCCCGACCAACCGGCGCAGACGCAATGGGTTGTATTGTACCCCCTGAGGCGCGCCGTGGCGTCTTGGCATGGGTATCATGGGTCGCTCGCGGGGAAGCCGTCTTGACCACATCAGCGCTGGAAGGGTAGGAGTCGTCGCTTTCCACCAACGCGACCGGCGCGCGAAACAGCGGTGAGGTCTCGTAGTCGCTGGCATGGCGCGGCATGGATGGACGCGATGGACGTGGCTGGCGAGTCACCTGGCGCTGCGGGCTGGCGTACAGATGAGAGTCGCTTTCAGCGACGGCAAGCTGGCCGCAGACACTGACCTCCAGCGCGCAGGGCTGGCCGGTGACGCTGGCGATGGCGGCCTCGATGCGCTCGCGGTAGCGCGACTCCAGCAGTTCTTTGGCGAACGTGGTGCGCACCTGTAGCTCCGCCGCGCCATCCTCGTCCAGACGTAGCTGCGTGCCACGGAGCCAGGTCTCGAACTGGGCGGAACTCATCTCCTGGCGCAGGCGCTCCTGCGCGCCGCGCCAGATATGACTGTCGTTGAGCATGATTGCCTGCCGTACTATCCTACCGACATCTCGCCTGCTGTTATTTCCTGCGGACTATCTCGCGCGTCGCTAAGGTCCCAAGACCAGCGCATCACAACCTGGTTCTCGTGACGGGTGAGAGGAATGGTACATTACCCGCCTGCCGGGTCGCAAGCGGTCTACCCGAATGGCCAGAGCGCATAGCCCATGTGGTTCTAGCGCCCATAAATTCGCATGAATTCGC